>JANMKG010000046.1:0-3281 GCA_031371915.1 Chitinophagaceae bacterium
GTCCTACCCTGCGCACCATTTCCGCGTCCCTGTTATTGCTGGTTGAGACGACTTTATTGGTGGAAAGAAAATTCTGGTACTCGGTATTGGCCATTGATTGGAGTTCTGCCTCCGGTACGAGTTTAAACTGGTTTCTGCCCGTTACCGCATTTTTGGAGCAGGAAATGGCAAAAGCGGACAAAACAAAGAGAGAAGTTATTTTTCTTATCATATAATGGTGTTTAATAATAAAAGGATTTCAATCATTGTACCAAAATTGGTCCATGGAAAGGTTTTGCCGCTAAAAGGTCAGTATTTTTTTTCTTAACGACTACTGGTTGCCTGATTCATCACGGCGGCGTTGCCGGCGACGATCACGGTTTTTCAGGATCGGCACCTTACTTTCGCTTCCTTTTAATAAGCGGCCGATATTTTTCTGGTGTGTCAGCAATACCATCAGGGCGATGGAGATAGCGAATATGCGGTAAGCAGGATTATCTACATTAAAGATAACAAGAATAAAGATCGGGAAGGCGATGCTGGCCAGTATAGAACTTAAGGAAACAAAACGTGTGAGGTACAATACAATAATAAAGATGCCCACACAACCCAAAGCTGTCCATGGTGAAATACCGAGTACAAGTCCAAATAAAGTTGCTACTCCTTTACCCCCCCTGAAATCGGCCCAGATCGGGAATATATGACCGATCACGGCAGCGAGGCCCAGGCCTGTTTGCAGGTTTTGAAGATGGACTTCGCTGTCCGCATATTCCGGTAACAAAAGGGCGAGCTTTACAGCAAGGATCCCTTTCAGCATATCTACGATCATCACGATCGATCCCCATTTAGGACCCAGTATACGATAGGTATTTGTGGCACCGGCATTACCACTGCCATAGTCACGAATGTCTATGTCAAAAAAATGCTTGCTCACCCAAACAGAAGTAGGGATGCTGCCAATCAGGTAGGCGAGAATTATTAATAGAAGTTCGTTCATAGAACCCCGCTAGGGAAGGCAAAAATAAGCAAAAAACAAAAGGGATAACACTAATTTAATCCAAAACTCATATTGGGTTAATGATTAAACCTTAGAGCTATCCAGTTGTTTTCCGTGATCCTTTCGTTGAATACCAACGGAAACTTACCAGCTTCGGTTAAAATGTCAGTTTCATCTTCTTTGAGCAATCCGCTCACTAATAAAATGCCTCCCGGTGCTAACTGGCTGACCAATTGAGTAAAATTTTCCACGATCACGTTCTTATTGATATTCGCGAGGATAATATCATACTGTTTACCGCTGTCAATACGGCTTGTTTTTACCAGTTCGATCCTGGTGGCGTTATTTTTTTCTACATTTTCTTTGGCATTTGTAATACTCCACTCATCATTATCGATGGCCATCACACTGGAAGCTCCCAATCGTTCAGCTAATAGGGCAAGTATTCCTGTACCCGTTCCAAAATCAAAAACTTTTTTCCCGGTGAAATCGATCTTTCTCATTTGTCGCAGCATCATCAGCGTAGTGGCATGATGACCTGTGCCAAAGCTCATTTTGGGAGTGATGATGATCTCCTGCTCTACCCCGGTAACAGGTTCATGAAAATCGGCACGTATCGCCACAAAATCATCCACAATGACGGGCTGGAAACTGGATTCCCAGGCGGCGTTCCAGTTTGTTTCTTCTATAACCGACCGGCTAAAAGAAAGATCATGACGTGTTGCGATTTCCATTAACGATGCGTCGTCAATATCATTCGCAGGGATGAATGCTTTTAAAAAATTCTCTCCTGCTTCAAAGCCTTCGAATCCGATAACATTTAACTCAGCCACCAGCAAGTCCGACTGTTCAGGAGAAATAGCTTGAAATGTTATTTGTATGTAGTTAGCCACAGTTTAAAATTATATAGGATAAGCCACAGATTACGGATTAACACAGATGAATACAGGCTAACCAGGAAACTTTGACCTATCTCAAGGCAGGATTGGCACGAAGTTTAACCTTGATTTTTTCATACACTACGTAGATAAATAACGCTGTTCAACGGCCATCTGTGTTAATCCCGTGTAATCTGTGGCTAAATATTTTTTTCAATTTAGAAATTTTGTGGGCCAAAAAAATAGCCCCAATCAAGAGGCTATTAGTAATATCGGGATCCGAGCCCCCTTTAGGGGGTTGGGGCTAATTTTCCTGCGGTGGCGTTTGCTCCTGCCTTTGTCCCTGCCCGTCTGGTTTGGGGATCAGGATCTTTCTTGACAATTTAAACTTACCGGACTTAGGATCTGTACCGATCAGTTTTACTTTCATCACATCACCTTCCCTCACGATACCTTCCAAGGTTTCCAGTCGCTTCCAGCTTATTTCACTGATATGGACCAGTCCCTGCTTACCGGGCATAAATTCAACAAAGGCGCCAAACGGCATGATCGATTTTACCACTGCTTCATACACGTCACCTACAGATGGTACTGCCGTGATCCCTTTGATCCATGTCGTCGCTTTATCAACCCCTTCTTTCTTCGTACCAAAGATGCTGATCTCACCCATATTGTTCTTTTCTTCCAGGTTGATGGTCGTACCTGTTTCGCGTTGGATCTCCTGGATCACTTTACCACCTGGCCCGATCACGGCACCGATGAATTCTTTATCAATGAACAGTTTCACCATTCTTGGCGCATGTGGTTTCACATCATTCCTTGCTTGCGGAATGGTCGCATACATCGCATCAAGGATATGAAGACGACCTTCTTTAGCTTGTGCCAGGGCCTTGCGCATCACATCCATACTTAAACCATCCACTTTGATATCCATCTGTACACCACAGATACCATCTCTTGTACCTGTTACTTTGAAGTCCATATCACCCAGGTGATCTTCGTCACCAAGAATATCGGTCAGTACTGCAAACTGGCCTTCCTTACTGATCAATCCCATCGCCACACCCGAAACGTGTTTGGGAATAGCGACACCCGCATCCATCAATGCGAGCGAACCCGCGCAAACAGTTGCCATGGAAGAAGAACCATTGGATTCAAGAATATCACTTACTACCCGTACGGTATAAGGAAAATCTCCACCCGGCATCATTTTTTTCAAAGAACGCATGGCAAGGTTACCATGACCTACTTCACGACGTCCCACACCTCTCATCATCTTTACTTCACCCGTTGAGAATGGGGGGAAATTATAGTGTAAAAAGAATTTCGAATATTCAGAAATAGCAGCGCTTTCGATCAGTGTGGAGTCCAAAGGAGTTCCTAAGGTAACCGTGGTAAGTGACTGGGTCTCACCTCTTGTAAAGAGG
>JANMKG010000091.1:0-6364 GCA_031371915.1 Chitinophagaceae bacterium
AATGAATAACCGCTATGGGAAGTGAACAGACCCATTGCTTTTGACAAATTACCCGGACCCCTGGTAAGCGTATGATCTAATTGCTTCTTCCCTGTCCTCCATAGCATCTCTTCCACCCCTTTCACCGGCTCCAGCGCCCTGATAAGAATAGCCTGGGGCGTTTCTTTGCCGTGTGTCACCACGTTAAAAAGATGATGGATCCCATAACACAGATAAATATAGCTGACGCCTCCCTCCGCGTACATGATCTCATTCCTCGCCGTACGTCTTCCTCCATACGCATGAGAGGCTCTGTCAGGTATGCCATTGTATGCTTCAAGTTCTACGATCCGTCCTGCTGTTAGTATACCGTCAAATTTTGTTACCAGCAATTTCCCCAACAACTCTTTTGCTATTTGCAGGACATTGCTGCGCTGGTAAAATGAAACGGGTAATTTCTTCATGCTGCTTTTTTTATCTCTCCGCGAAAACGGATTCACTATTCACAACTCACGTTTCACTATTCACTATATTTACGCACCAAATTAAGGCTTTGCTGAAAGAAATTGTCATAGCTGTACAGTCCTGGGGAGAAGCGCGTCGCTTTATCCGGGAGCATAAATTGTTCCAGTGGATCATTGTCCCGGGTATCATTTATACCTTGCTCTTTATTGCCGGGATGTTTTTTTTCTGGCATTCTTCTGACAGCGTGATCTCCTGGATAAGCCGCCAATTGAGTATCGAGACCTGGCTCCAAAAAGAAAGAAGTTCCTGGCTAAGCTTTTTATTTGTAATGACGGGGATGATGCTCCGGCTAATACTTGTCCTGTTTTATTTTTCCCTTTTCAAATACCTTATCCTGATCATTGGCTCCCCGGTATTTGCCTACCTGAGTGAAAAGACAGAAGCCATTATCGAGGGCAAGGAGCATTCTTTCAACTGGTCCGAATTAAAAAAAGATTGTATCCGTAACAGCAAACTGGCCTTGCGAAACTGTGGCTGGCAATCGGTCTATCTTATCGCGCTTATCCTGTTGTCCCTCGTCCCTGTTATCGGGTGGATCACTCCTGTTATCGCTCTACTGATGGAAGGTTACTATTTTGGTTTTTCCATGCTGGATTATAGTTATGCCCGGGTAAATATTACTCCCTCGCAGAGTATTGCCTTTACCGGGAGACATAAAGGTCTTGCTATTGGGAACGGGCTTTTGTTTTACCTGATGCATGTCCTGATCATACTGGCACCAGCCTATGCCATTATCGCGGCAACACTTTGTGTACATAAAGTAAAAAACAGCTGAGTCCATGGCAACGGTTTACCTGATACCCTCCCTGCTCGCGGAAGAAGGCCAGGCCGCGCTTCCCTCCTATATCACCGATGCAATAAAAAGCTGCCAGGTATTTTTTGTGGAAAATGAACGGACGACCCGCCGCTATTTTAAGCAACTCTGGAAAGAGATGGTGATCGATGATCACGAATGGCATGTCATAGGAGACGGTACAACAGAGTTATTCAAAAAGAAACTAAAAGAGAACGGGAATATCGGGATCGTAAGTGATGCCGGTTGTCCTGGTGTGGCTGACCCCGGCCAGCTACTGGTTGGTATCGCGCAGGAGATGAACGCGGATATAAAACCACTAGTAGGCCCGAGTTCGATTTTGCTGGCGCTGATGGCCAGCGGGATGAATGGGCAGCAGTTCCGTTTCTCCGGTTACCTGCCCATCGATAACACGCAACGTGCAAAAGCCATTAAAGAACTCGAAGCCTCTTCCACGAGGAATAATTGTACAGAGATCTTTATAGAAACTCCTTACCGGAATAACCAGTTGCTGGAAACCCTGCTTAAAACCTGCCATCCTTCCACCAAACTTTGTATAGCGGCGGACCTGACAGGGAAAGAAGAATGGGTAAAGACAAAAACAATTACCACCTGGCTACAGAATAAACCGGAGTTACATAAACGACCGGTTATCTTCCTGCTGTACGCGGGTCAGTGAACTTATTGCTCCTGCATACTGATGATGCTGTCTACTATGTAACGGGTATTACCTCTCCAGGGAACTACACCATGATATTCCTTGTAATGAAGATCAAATTTTTTGCCGCTGTTGGCAGAGAGGATATCATAAATTCTTTTACTCTTGATAGAGAATTCAAATTCATAGGACTGGATCGATCCCGCTGTCTGGCTTTTATATCCTTCCTGTATCAGTTTCCCTTCATAGGTCTTAAAAAAATTTCCTTTCCGCACGGCATAATTCAGGTGACCACTTTTAACACCATCCCCAAACAAAAAAAAGTATTTAAAATAAATGAATACGATCAACGCCACGACAAGGAGTACCAGGAAAACTCTTGTAAAGCGTTTGACACCGGTCATTTTCCGGCCGGGATTTTGCACTAACGACTGTGGGGAAACCGGGGCATTGGGAGTATCCATGTGACTGGTTTTATAACAAAAAATTTATGAAAATGAATCAATTAATATTATACATTTGTTCTCAATTTACAACTAGTTTGTAAACATGGCTAACATTCTGACACATACCAAACAATGGGCATTTCATGCGCCAATTACCAGCGGGGTTTACTCTGTTGGGTTTGATGTGTTTACTTTTTCCCGGCCCCGACGCCGCCCTGTGTTCTGACAGGACGAACCCTTCACCCTGGTCCCTGTCAGTGAATGACCTCCGAACGAAGTATTTCAGGACTGGTGAGCCTTTATCTCAATTTAATTTACAGTGGACAATCAAAATATAATTATCAGGATAGCTACCCATTCTGATAAGGTCTACTCCAAAACGATTACCGATGAAATGGCTGCCTCTGCGGCAGCCAGGGGAACGGGTATTGCCAAACGCTCCCCTGAGTATATTGAAGAAAAGATCGATGAAGGAAAGGCCGTGATCGCTATCACCGATCACAATGAGTGGGTGGGTTTTTGTTATATCGAAACCTGGAGTCATGGTGAATACGTCGCCAACAGTGGGCTTATTGTCGCACCGGCTTTTCGGAAAAGCGGTGTGGCCAAATCCATCAAGCAGAGAATATTCGCGCTTTCCAGGGAAAAATATCCAGAAGCCAAGCTATTTGGTTTGACTACCGGTCTCGCTGTCATGAAGATCAATTCAGATCTCGGGTATGAACCAGTCACTTATTCTGAACTAACACAGGACGAAGCTTTCTGGGCTGGATGTAAAAGTTGCGTTAACTACGAGATATTGATGAGCAAGGACAGGAAGAACTGTATGTGTACAGGTATGCTCTACGATCCGAAAGATCACTATGAGCCGGAAGAAACCAAAGAGTTCTTTAAAGAAAATGCCAAAGGTCTTGAACGCCTGCTCCGCTTCAAACAATGGAAATTGCTACGTCCTTTCCTGAAAAAAGATAAGAACAATGGAGGCAAACCAAAATCCTTTTTCCATCATTTGTTTCATTTATAAAACCAGCTAATCAAGAACCATGGCAAAAAAAGTTATACTGGGATTCAGCGGCGGATTGGATACTTCGTATTGTGTAAAATACCTGACCGAAGAAAAAGGATATGATGTACACAGTATCACGGTCAATACCGGCGGTTTTAACGAAGAAGAAATAAAACAAATAGAAGCCCATGCGCATGCGCTTGGGGTGAAATCCCATAAAACGGTCAATGCGGTAAAAAGTTATTATGACGGGATCATCAAATACCTTGTCTTCGGGAATGTGCTGAAGAACAATACCTACCCCCTCAGCGTTTCGGCGGAAAGGCTCAGCCAGGCATTACATATCGCGGATCATGCAATGGAGTTAAATGCAGATGCAGTAGCGCATGGAAGTACCGGCGCGGGGAATGACCAGGTCCGTTTTGATATGATCTTTCATATTATGATCCCGGGAGTGGAAATCATCACGCCGATCAGGGATCTTCGGCTTAGCCGTGAAGAAGAGATCGCTTACCTGCAGGAAAAAGGTGTTGAAATGAATTTCGCCAAAGCGATGTATTCGATCAATAAAGGTCTTTGGGGCACCAGCGTAGGCGGAAAAGAAACCCTTACATCAAAGGGGATGTTACCTGAAGAAGCCTGGCCGACACCCGTTACGCAAAGCGGTTCAGAAGAAGTAAAACTCTATTTTGAGAAAGGTGAACTCAGTAAAATAAATGATCACAGGTTCGGGCATCCTTCCGAAGCGATCCAATGGCTGCAAACCATTGCCGGTCCTTATGGTATCGGCCGTGATATCCATGTGGGCGACACCATCATTGGTATAAAAGGCCGGGTTGGTTTTGAAGCTGCTGCCCCGATGGTCATTCTTAAAGCTCACCATGCACTGGAAAAACATGTCTTGAGCAAATGGCAATTGCAATGGAAGGATCAACTGGCCCAGTTTTATGGTAACTGGCTGCATGAAGGACAAATACTTGATCCCGTGATGAGGGATCTCGAGGCCTACCTGGAAAGCAGTCAGCGGAATGTGACCGGTGATGTTTTTGTCCAGCTAATGCCTTACCGCTTCCAGGTAATTGGTATTGAATCAAGATACGATCTCATGAACAGTAAGTTTGGGAAATACGGGGAGATGAATACCGGTTTTACCGGCGAGGATGTAAGAGGTTTCAGCAAAATATTCGGCAACCAGACGGCTATTTACCACCTGGTAAAAACAGACGCGGATGAAAAAATTTAAAGTCGGGATAATCGGGGGTGCAGGCTACACCGGAGGTGAGTTAATAAGGATCTTGTTAAATCACCCCGGTGTGGAAACCTCTTTTATACATAGCCGGAGCAATGCTGGCAAACCTTTACAGAGTGTCCACCAGGACCTGATCGGTGAAACAGAATTGAAATTTTCTGGCGATACCATCCCTTTAGGGAATGGAGGTATTGATGTACTTTTTCTTTGTCTTGGACATGGTGAATCAAAAAAATTCCTTGAAGAGAACAAGATCGCCGCTGCAACAAAGATCATCGACCTCGCCAATGATTTTCGTTTGAAGGACCAGTCATCCATGGGGGAGCGAAAATTCGTTTATGGCTTGCCTGAATTGAACAGGGAAGCGATCAAAACTGCCAGCAATATTGCTAACCCCGGTTGTTTTGCCACGACAATACAATTAGGTCTTCTTCCACTAGCAAAAGCGGGCCTGCTAAAAGATATTTATACAACGGGAATCACCGGTTCAACAGGTGCCGGTCAATCACTCACCGTGACTTCTCATTTCAGCTGGCGCGCTAATAATATACAGGCTTATAAAACTTTGACCCACCAGCACCTCGGGGAGATCGGGGAATCGCTTTTACAATTACAGACTGAAAGCGGTATCGATCTCAGTTTTGTTCCCTGGAGGGGCGATTTCACAAGAGGAATATTTGCGAGTTCAACAATCAGCAGCGACCTGACACTTATAGAACTTAATAAGCTATATGTGGACTTTTATAAGAGCAGCGCCTTTACCCATGTGAGTAAAGATCCCATATTCCTTAAACAGGTAGTTAATACTAATAAGGCTGTCGTTCAACTGGAAAAAGCAGGAAGCAAATTGGTCGTACATTCTGTGATCGACAATTTGTTGAAGGGCGCTTCAGGACAAGCCGTACAGAACATGAATCTTATGTGTGGAATGGAGGAAAATATGGGGCTTAAATTAAAAGCAAGTTACTTTTAAATCATAACGATGAATTTATTTGATGTTTATCCCATTAACGAGATCACCATCGTAAAAGCCAAAGGCTCTTATGTATGGGATGATAAAGGCGAACAATATCTAGATCTCTATGGGGGTCATGCCGTGATCAGTATCGGTCATACTCATCCACATTGGGTAAAACGGATCGAAGAACAACTGGAAAAGATCGCTTTTTATTCCAATTCCATCCGGATTCCCCTGCAGCAGGAACTTGCAGAAAAACTCGGAAAAGTCTCCGGAAAAGAAGATTACCAGTTATTTCTTTGCAACAGCGGTGCAGAGGCTAATGAGAATGCGTTGAAACAGGCAAGTTTTTTCAACGGGAGAAAGAAGATCATCGCTTTCAGCAAATCTTTCCACGGCCGTACTTCTCTTGCGGTAGCTGCCACCGATAACAAGAATTACAGCGCCCCTGTCAATGAGACTTCCAATGTTATCTTTCTTCCTTTCAATGATGAAGTGGCGCTGGACGATTGTTTCGCAAAGAACGGCAAGGAGATCTCCTCCGTGATCATCGAAGGGATCCAGGGAGTAGGTGGTATCAATGTAGCGGAAGAATCTTTCCTAAAAAAGATCCGTTCGCTCTGTGATGAATTTGGAGCTGTGTATATAGCTGACAGTGTGCAGTGTGGTTATGGACGTACCGGCAAGTTTTTTAGTCATGATTTTGCCGGGGTGAATGCCGATCTCTATACGATGGCCAAGGGAATGGGT
>JANMKG010000096.1:0-12016 GCA_031371915.1 Chitinophagaceae bacterium
CTCAACCAACTAAACTAAATGAGTGATAGTACAGGCGAAGAACACTTAGACAACCCGGCCGGCACTCAACCGGGAAATCCGCCTGTCGAAATTATTCCTGCCAAAGACCCGGCGACCATTAACCCAACTCAACCAACAGCCAATATGGAAGTACATCATCATTCCGGTGGACATCATAAATTAAAGAAACTGAAGGACCATTTTATTGAGTTCTTAATGATCTTTCTTGCCGTAACGATGGGTTTTTTTGCCGAAAGCTACCGGGAGAACCTGGCCAACCATGAGAAAGAAAGAGATTACATGCATAGCATGATAATAGACCTGAAAGCTGATACGGCTTCGATCTCCGAAACAATACAAAATTATATCGAAATATCGAAGGCAATAGATACCATGTTAATGTGTTTAAAATCCGGTAACCCCGATCCTACGCTGCTCAGCAATATCGTTTCCCGGAATTTTTGGACCTATACCGGCTATAGTTACAATAACCGGACAATTCAACAATTAAAAAATTCGGGGAACTTCCGGTTGATCAGGAATAACGCTGTAGCTGACAGCATCCTGAATTATGACAACAATATAAATTCATTCGTCCTTAATCAATACAATGACCTCAAAATTTCTATGTTCTCCTATAAGGAAATAGAATCAAAGGTACTGCCGTACTCGGAATTAAAAATGCCTTATCATACTCTTTTTGATCCTGCTGCTCTTAAAAATACCGATAGCCATACGTTCATTAGCCACGATAAAGAACTACTTGCTTTCTATTATAACAAACTCTATCTCCATGGATTATTATGCCATACATTTATTGGCAACCTCGCTTACAATCAAAAAAAAGCTGCAAGATTAATAAACTTCATAGAAAAGGGATATCATTTCGAGCATTGAAAATTTGTCAGAATTAAAAGGGAACCCGGAGTTACCGCGTTCCCTTTCTTTCCGGGCACTAAAACTTTATTCCTTCTCCAACGAATCTCCTCGAGACAGTGCAAGAAAGACCGTTTATCTAATTAGTGGTTTTAATAACTCCCAATTTCAAGAGATCCTTGCTTCGTACTTTTCTACTCCTGTTTTTTCAGGTATATTTAGTATACAGGACTGCAGCGAACATGACTACACCGGGGAATACTCATCGGAAAATAGAATTTCTTTAAGTAAGGCGCCGAAGATCATTATGAAGTTTGGTGATTTTAGAAATAATTGATAGCATGTAAATCAATAATAAGGGATTAGGATTATTATCCGCGTAAAGAGTAATAATGAAACCGAAGAAATATAACCGTAGAAAATTCTTAGGCGCCATTTCCGCCAGCACTGCCGGTGGTATTCTTTTAAATTCGATCTCCCCTTTTCCAGGTTACGCACAAACGAATGCAGGACTTCCCGGCAATGATTATTTATTTGCCGATGGTCTTGTCTACCTGAACACCGGCACCCTCGGTCCCTGCCGCCGGGAAACAATTGAAGCAACAAAAAAATATTGGGAAGAACTCGAATCCTTTCCCGTAAAATATTATGGCAGATCCGGCGCCGAAGCGCTGGCGGAAAAAACAAGGATCACGGCCGCCAGGTTTTTTGGTTGTGATACCAGTGAAATGCTGATCACTACCAGTACCACCAACGGCATGAATGCTGTTGCCCAGGGCCTGCGCTTAAAAACAGGTGACCGTATCCTTAGCACCGACCAGGAACATGGCGGCGGTATCCTGGGCTGGGAATATATTGCCAAATATTATGGTGCGGTGATTGACTTCGTAACCATACCGCCGGGTGAAAATGATGGAGAGGCGATCGTAAAGAGAATAAAAGAAGGCATTAAAAAAGAAACAAAGCTTATCAGTGTCAGTCATGTCTTTTCTTCTACCGGGCTCCGGGTGCCGGTGGCAGAGATATCAGCACTGGCTCGTTCAAAAGGGATCCTATGTATCGTTGATGGCGCGCAGGCAGCCGGCGCGATCAGGGTAAATGTAAAAGAACTTGGCTGTCATGCCTACGCGACCAGCGGGCACAAATGGCTGATGGGACCAAAAGGAACCGGCCTGCTCTACCTGTCAAAGGATGCGCAGGAACTTATTCGGCCGATGCAATTCGAGGAGTCCTACAATACTTATAATGATGGAAACGGTGTCGTCAATCTTCCCGGTATCTTAGGACTGGCCGCGGCCATCGAATATCTTGAATCGGTGGGGATGGACAAAGTAGAAGCACATAATTTATCGCTGCGTAACAGGTTGTATGAGCGGCTTTCTCCTATAAAAAAATTGAATATCGTCAGTCCTGCCGCGGGACCGCTTGCTTCACCCATGCTGGCTGCCATCATTCCCGCCAGCATCGAGCGGACTTCCTTTGTAAAAATGTTACTGGATAAACATAAACTGGGTATTCGTCCCACTCATAAACAATGGTTCAATGGCATCCGGTTCTCCTGCCATATTTTCAATACCGAAAAAGAAATTGACTGGGCTACCTCTATCCTGCAGGCAGAATTGGGAACCTAGATCGTTTAAAAACCATTCTCCTGCTGCTGCAAACCGCGAAAAATGGACAGTTAATTAACCGGTTGGCGGAGTTAAATATTGGGAGGTATTTATAGACCCGTAGGGTCTAAATGTTAGTAGAAAAAATATTCCATGCAATCTTAGCTCCGTAGGAGCGACATGTAAATATATTTCACTCCGCCTATGGCGGACTCTGAAAATCATTATAAATCACATTTTCTGCTGTCCTGCAGGCAGAGCTGGGGACCAAACCCGTTTTTAAAAAACGTGAACCTTTAAAAGAACTTTATTCTCCTGGTGCCGCGAACATTAACGGACAGTTAATTAATACCAATCATAAAAGGTCTAGATTTGCCCCCGTCAAGTACATTAAAGTATTTTATGATATACAATGAATAAAACCGGCCCAATTGTAGTGATCGAAGATGATCCCGATGACCAGGAGATCCTCGCCGATATATTCAAGATACTCGACTATAAGAATCCTGTCATTTACTTCTCCGATGGTGAATCAGCGCTTCAATTCCTGGTGGAGACAAAGATCAAACCATTTATTATCCTTTCTGATATTAATATGCCTAAGCTAAGCGGGTTTGAATTGAGACAAAAAGTACATACCAACGAGGACCTGAATTTAAAATGTATCCCCTATTTATTTTTTACCACTACTTCCAATCAAAAGGCGGTCGTTGATGCGTATTCACAATCTGTACAAGGCTTTTTTGTAAAAGCTGCTACCACCGACAAGTTAGCCCGCACCCTGAAAACGATCATCGAATACTGGCAGGAATGTGAAGCGCCCAATTTTATACCCGAGTAAGGGTAAAGAAACGATCTACCAGGATTTTCTCCTAATTTTAAATTACCCGATTATTCCACTGGTATGAAATCAGTAATTGCGATACCTGCATTCATGTTAACGGTTTCTTTATACGCCCAAAGAATACCCGGCGACTCTCTTGATCTTAAGACGGCCCGCAACCACCCCATGCAATATTTTCTTTCCCTTCCCGGCAACTGGAACAAGGAAAAAAAATGGCCTATCGTTGTTATTATTGAATCAGCTGATAAGGAATACAGGGAAAATGCCTTGCGCTTTGTCCGGGCGCGGAAAGACATGCCCTTTATTTTGGTGGCTCCTTATAATGTCAACAACGCCCGTTCCGGCAGAAGAGACCCTGCTGTATTCCCGTACAGTCCCGCCACCTGGGATATCATAGAGAAAACCGGAGATTGTCAATTCAATATGGAAGGTATCACGCAGATCGTAAAAGATGTGCAGGAACAATATAACGGTGAACAAAAATTCTTTATCACCGGTTTTGAAGCCGGGGCGCATACGGTATGGCAATTTGTATTCCAGCACCCGGAAAGATTAAAAGCAGCAGCGCCTGTCGCGGGTAATTACAACCAGAACAGTTGTATGTCCGAACCAGTCTTTTCCAAAGACAACTCCCGGGTTAACTTACCGGTGAGAGGTTTTTCCGGTAGCACCGATGAAGCATACGGGCCGAAGGGAATGGGTTATATCCAGTGGCAGAATGCGGTGAAGGCCGCAACGGCACATGGCTATAAGAATATCGCTGAAAAAATTATTCCAGGTAAAGGGCATGTGCCACTTCCTGGAGAAGTCTTGAATTGGTTTTTGGAAATATCCGGGAAATAGTTTCACGCAGCGGGCGCGGCGGAGCGGCGACGCAGCGGAAAACCAATGATAATGCTATAGGAAGATTTTCTTTGCGCCCGTAGCTCCATTGCGTTCGCTGCGAGAAATAATTTTATAAGTAGGCCACTATCTTTTCCTGTGCTTTTTTTAAACTCTCATCCGTTGCCTTTGGCTTTGCCTGCGTGAAATTCAGGTCATTCGCCGAATTGATAGGAATAAGATGGATATGCGCATGCGGCACTTCCAAACCTACTACACTTATACCGCAGCGGTTACAGTTGAAAGCCCTTTCAATGGCATGCGCAATGGGTTTGGCGAACAGGAGCATTTCTCTTAAGTACTCATCAGGCAGGTCGAATAGTTTATCGGTTTCTGTTTTAGGAACCACCAGCACATGTCCTTCGCGGAGGGGAAAGATATCGAGGAAGGCAAAGAACTTATCATTCTCGCTGATCTTATAACACGGTATCTCACCCGCTATTATTTTGGAAAAGATCGTCATACTACCGGTGATTTTAGTTTTGAAGGAATTAAGATAATATCGGAGTCTTTTAAACAAGTCACTCAAAGCTATCAAGTTCCTGGAATAAAAAAGCCCCCGCTTTCACGGAGGCACCCTTTAAATGCTCAGGGTTTTTTATGCCGTAATATCTTCGATCTTGAATTTTAGTACCCCGGCTGGCGCCTGTACTTCGGCGGTCTCCCCTACCAGTTTTCCCAGTATTCCTTTACCGATCGGTGAAGTGATGGAGATCTTGCCGGCTTTCAGGTCGGCCTCTTTTTCACTCACGATCTTATAGGTTACTTTTTTTTGGGTACCCAGGTTGGTCAGCGTTACTTTGGTAAGAATAGAAACCTTGCTGGTGTCGATATTCGCTTCATCCATTACCCTTAATGTTGCCAGCGATCCTTCATAAGCCGCGATCTTGGCTTCGAGTAATCCCTGGGCCTCTTTGGCCGCATCGTATTCAGCGTTCTCTTTCAGGTCACCTTTTTCCCGGGCTTCCGCTATGGCTTTGCTTGCGGCAGGACGGTCTTTCCCCTTCATCCGCTGCAGTTCCGCTTTCATTTGCTCAAGTGTTTCCTTCGTCACGTATTGAATATCACTCATTTCCACCTCCATTTTTAAGCCGTAGTGATGATACGGCGACAAAAAAATAACAACGCCCCAGGTTGAACTGAAGCGTTGCATTATTGATACAAATATAAAAAAGTTCCGGTAAAAATCCTATTAAACAAAGCCCAATTTTTCCAGTAAAATCACGGCCATTTTGTAAAAGGATTCGTGGCTGTAGCCAGCGATATGCGGGGTAATGATCACATTCGGCTGCTCAAGCAACCAGTCAAGACGTTGCTTTTCAGCAGTTGTATAAGAGCCCAGGTCCTCGTTCTCCAATACATCCAGTCCTGCCCCTGCGATCCTGTTCTCCTGCAGTGCAAGAGTCAGCTGGTCCAGGTCGATCACTTTCCCCCTCGACGCATTCAAAATATAGGGCTTGTTTTGCAGGGAATGAAAGAATGACGCGCCGGCAATATGAAAAGTTTCTTCTGTGAGCGGGACATGAAAACTTATCACGTCCGCGTAACGGCATACCTGTTCAAGACTCGCTTCTTTTACATATTCAGCACCAAAACCAAATTTATATTTGTCATAAGCCAGTACCGTTACACCAAATGGCTGGAGCAATTTTGCAAAACTGCTTCCTGTATTTCCAAACCCGATGATACCAACTGTTTTCCCGCTCAATTCGGTTCCCCGGTTCTCCTCCCTTCGCCATGATCCTTTTTTCACTTCATTGGAAGAAACAACAATTTTATTCATCAGTGCCAGCAACAATCCCAATACATGTTCAGCGACCGCGTTCCGGTTACCTTCGGGGCTGCTCTCGCATTTTATGCCCTTGCTTTCCGCATAGTTCACATCGATCAGTTCCATACCACTCCCAAGTCGTCCGATCCATTTTAAATTAATCGCTTTATCAAGAAGGGGTTTATCAACTTTTATCCTTGTTGTTACCACCAGGCCTTCTGCTTCATGAATTATTTTATTTAATTCATCCAATTTAATAACGGGCTGGTATAACACTTCATACCCGTACTTCCCAAGGATCTCTCCCAGGCAGGGATGTGCTTTGCCTGTTATAATGACTTTTTTCATCGCATGTTAAAACTAAGTACTCCAAATTGTTCCACGGTCAGTTGCTCGGCTCTTTTATTAAACAAGTCATCTTCCAGGATCGCTGCATCAAACAATCCTCTTACGGCGTTCCGCAACGTTTTCCTCCGTTGGTTGAAAGCCGTTTTCACCAGCAGGAAAAAATCCTTTTCACTTTTCATCGGTACGATCTTCTCCCTGGGCAACAACCTGATCACGCCGCTTTTTACTTTGGGCGGGGGTTGAAAGGATCCTTCGGCTACATCAAATAAATATTCCACCCGGAAAAAAGCCTGGACCAGCACGCTGATCACTCCATATACTTTGGAGCCTTCCTTCGCGGCAACCCGTTGCGCCACTTCTTTCTGGAACATCCCGATCGCGCACTCAACATCCTCTTTCCATTCCAACACCTTAAAAAGTATTTGTGTTGATATATTATACGGGAAATTGCCTACCACGGTGAATTTGCCCGTAAAGGGTTTATCAATATCCAGGAAACTTTGGTGAATGAGTTTTCCTTTTAATACCGGGTAGGTTTGCTCCAGGTAACTCACTTTTTCCTCATCCAGTTCTACTGCTTTGAGATCGGTTCCTTCCAGTTCGATTAAATACTTCGTTAATGCACCTCCCCCGGGACCCACTTCGAGCAATTGGGCAAAAGGATGTTCCTGCAAGGCCGCTATGATCTTGCGGCAGATATTCTCATCTTTTAAAAAATGCTGCCCAAGCGATTTTTTCAGGGTGTACATGCCTGCAAAATAACTGTATTTATACTGAGAATATTTTAAAAAAAGAGAGGTACAACACAGAGATAAGGAGAAACAGAGTTACACAGAGTAAATTAAAACTTCTCTGTGTAACTCCTTAACTCTGTATCTCTGTGTTGTACCTCTACCGGCTAAGGACAATTTTTTTGCTAAGCATTTCTTTACCCAGGATCACGACTACCTGGTAACTTCCATTGGGTTTACGCGAAAGGCCGTTCAATTGTATCATGGTAGCACCTTTTCGTACAGGGGTATGAACCGCGCTGATCTTCCGGCCGCTTTCATCATAGATCCATATTTCCGCTTCGCTATCTGACAGTGAGGATATTTGTACCTGGGCATTATCTTTTACAGGGTTAGGAAAAACAGTGATATTATTCTTACTAAGATCGGATAAGGATACCAGGATAATATGGGTGAATTTATCGTTGTTATTGACATCTTTCATCCGGATGCGGTAATAGATCCCGGGCACCGCCACACGACTTATATCATTATTATAAGTATAGCTCATCACATGCGCGGAGGTAGGATCTGCATTGACACGGTCCAGGGGCTCAAAATGAATTCCATCGATACTTTTTTCAATAACAAAATATTTTACGTACTGGTTTTCCACTACCCTCCAGTTTAGTTGTACTATACCTTTGTTTAATACTCCCCTGAAATCTGCCAGGTTATTGGCCAGCACAAAACAATTCGCAAATCGTTGGATCGTGATCGTGTCAGAGGCATACATTGAACAGCCAAATTGCAGGTACTGTTTAACAATATATATACCGGGTGTATCAACCGTGATGATCGGTCCTGTCTTAGGTCCTACGATCCGTCCATTGGGCGTAGACCACTGGTAAAAAGAAGTTGGGGATGGATTATTTACATATATCTGCGCGATACTTCCGGTATCACAAATAAAAGGTGTTTGGGTAATGATATCGGCTCTTGGTGCCAGGAAAAGGTCGGTAGGCGCCACAAAATCTTTTAACTCGGCCGTGAAAGATGCCGATGCCCTTGTCTTTACAACGATCCGGTTAAAAGGAGTACCGCAAATATCGCCACCCAGCAGTGTAACGGGATCCAGGCCGAGTTTACTCAGGTTCACGGAGAATTCCATGAACTGGTCCTTTGCATAATTCAATGAAAGAGAATTATCCTGTAACACAACCCGGAAAGGACCGCCCCATGTGTTGTTGGCAGATCCCAACCCCGTGTAAAAAGCGCCGGCTGTCTTTGGCAGTATACTCGCATAACCATAAGTAGCCCCGGCACTTGCTCCATCAAACTGGCCACTCCAGTTAAAGGCGGCCGGTGTAACAGTTTGCCAGGTCGTTTTCTTAACCCAGACACGGGCTTCAATATTGGATAAGGTAGAGCTCTGGTATTCCGCCGAAAAAATAATATCGCCGGGCTTCGTAACATTTCCTGTTGCATCGAATTCCCAGCTGGTATGCCCGAAATCAGGGCCGTATCCAAACCACTTACCGGAAGGCCGGTCATAATAAATATCGGTCTGGTACATTTCAAAATCGAAATAACGGTTACCGGTCGTGTTGTCGAGCGATATTCCGCCAAACATCCATAATGAGTCCGTCGTATTCGGACCAGCCCTTCTAACATGCATGAACATGTCAAGGATATCATTCTTATCAGGGATAGACTGGATACCACCCGTCCAGTTGACCGGGCTCATCCCGTTCTTATCCGATCCAGCCGTGAAGACTGTTGTATCGTTTCCATGATAGTCCCTAACCCAAATGGCATCCAGCCAAAGCCTGTTATTCACGATCGAAAAAGCGGGCTTGCTCATTGTCCGGTAAACGGATTGCATTCTTTTGGGCCACGGAGAAACATCAGATAAGTATGCTGCCACCAATGCTGCAGCACCGGTAGTATCGATTACAAATTTCCCTGCCGTATCGGTCGCGACCTGGTTGTACCAGTCATCATTACCGGTCTGGACAAAGCCGTTAAAGAAGTTGGCCCTTACATCCGCGTCCACACCAAACCTCGCCTTAATGGAAGGAACAGTGATCTGCGAAAAAAGCTCAAGACTAAAAAGCTGTAAAATGATAATTAATCGTACAGTTGTTTTCATAGGCACCTCCTTTTCCAATAAGGATTACTAACACACCCAAACAAAGGATAAGAACAGTGATGTCCTTTATCCGTTATTATAAAATCAATGACTGACGATGCGTTCTGTAGAGATCATTGACATGATCGTTCCTCCTGATAGCAGGAAGGCGATCACCCGGTAGCTGATAAAGCCAGGAGAAACATTCATATCCTCGTGTTTAAAGGAGCGTTCGTTGCCGCAGGACATGGCACAGATATTATCCCAGTTTGCATACATATCGCCGGGATCCTCATATGTTTTTTGTACGATAAAACCAGTGACACCGGCATTCTGGTCAAGGCCCCAGGTGGCAGTAATACCCTTGCCCTGGCGGTGCGTCCTGAAAAAAGCGAAATTAGGATTAGGGCTGACTGGATTTTTAATAACAGTTCCCCGAACAGGCTGATCTGGTGAAACAGGTCCAACCCAGGAAATGGTCATGACCAGGATGATCATCGCAAATACGGATAATAATGCTTTCATAAGATGTCGTTTTTATGAGCTAAACCTATAAAAACAGCAACACGGATACAAGGTAGGAATCCTCCTGTTTTTGTCTATGATCAGGTTGGTAGTAATCTCGGCCAGGTTTCCGTCCTCTACAGAGAATTTACTACCCATAAAAGTTCAACAATAAAGCCCCCTCCGGGCTGGAGGGGGCTTAGCATTTTGATTATGTGCAGTTTACTGGCGTTAAAGTTTTTGGAGTTTTACTTGCTGATCAATGTTCTCACCCGTTACTTTCAGGTAATAAGAACCTGAAGATAATTTACTCATATCAACAGTAAATATATTACCACTTCCTTTTTTAAGATAGGTTGAGTTTTGCAGGACTGTTTTTCCCATTATATCGATAAGTCTCCACTGTGCATTTCCATCGGTGGAGGCAGTAACATTTACTTTTACTTCAGAAAGTACAGGGTTGGGAGAAACGGTTACCCAGGTGCTGATATCTTTCAGTGAGATCGTAATAGTATTGGAATACTTAATCGCCCCGTTCCGGTCAACCATTCTCAGCCTGTAATAGAATACCAGTGATGCCTGGTTCGCTACGTCCTGGTCTGACAATGAATAATTGAATGTACTACCGGGGAGACTGTTCCCGTTGGCAGCTACTGTTCCAACAGCATTAAAATTGATACCGTCGGTGCTTCTTTCTACCACGAAATGGGATGTATTTGTTTCGTTCTCTGTTTTCCATTTCAGCAATACTGTTTTATTTGTTTGCAGGGCACCGCTAAATGTCAGCAGGTCCAGCGGTAATGTAAAGTTCACGCTGGAGAAATAGAAAGAAGAGAACCCGGTAATACTTCCCTGGAGCATATAGCCATTCGTGCCATGCGCTTCCGCGTACAGGGGAGTAATTAGTGTAGTAGCCCCGGATGCGGCACTGCTGCAGGCATCGCTATTCTTCAGGATCTTCAGGTCAGTGATGGCGGCAACACCCCCCAGCGGGTCAGCGTCCAGCGCGTCAAATTCAGTCTTGGAAATATACAACCTGATCTTCACCGCGCTCGTTGGCTGGTATTGCGGAGTTATCGTGATATTCCTGTCCAGGTAATGATTACCATTCTTATTCCTGATCGAACCGGAGTTCTTATAGAAAGAAGAGGTGACGGTACCGAGTACATTGCCGTTAGCATATATCTCGGCCATGATATTTCCGTCAGGTCCTGTAATGGGTACCCAAAGGGTGTTGTTTGTATTATCAATGGTGACAGTTGTTCCCGTATTGCAGGTATTCACTGTACCATCTGTTACATCGATAGCGGTGGGGATCGTACTTTTTCCCCCATTATCTGCATAACCCAGGAAAGTATATTTCTGAACGCAACCCGCGCAGGTTGGTACAACGGGATTGCCCGCACTGGGGCCTGAACTGGTTGTTGACCTGTCCATCACCACATAAATATCTTTCCCGTTAGGCGCAAATGCAAGATCGCGGAAACGGTTCTGGCTTCCAAAATAGCTTACCGTATCAGTTCCGTTGGTAGGAATGATCGTTGTACCTGCAGGGCCCAGTTTAAAACGCAGGACCCTTCCCCATTTGAGAGAACTGATAACAAGAGAGTTCTTCCAGCCGGGCATAATGGTATTTTTATAGATATCCATCCCAGACCATCCTTCTGATGGCCATCCGCCGTTCGAAGGATTCGTAAGCCAGATATTGTGGATGGTAGCCTGTGATTGCGCATAGGCTGAATAAAGCGGGTCTTTGTAATTGGATATTGCCGCTGCCGCCCCAGCTTCATCGGTAATGATGGGACAACTGCTCGCTGATGTATTGGGCGCACCCGCGGAGGATGTATTGTAGTTATTATCGGCAGCATACCCGATGACGAGTGGATGCCCGTAATTTTTATTCGATTGGATGATATTTAATTCATCATCACTATAAGGTCCGTGTGAGGATCCATATAAGATATCCCTTTCCGCGTCGTAGGCAAAACCCTGGTTATTCCGGATACCAGTAGCCCATACAGCGCTCTGTACGCCAAGGGTGGCATTGTAAGGATTATCATTGGGTATCCACGCCGATAAACCGGCATCGCCATCGGTTACGAGATTGAATCGTAGAATTTTTCCTTCATAAGAAGCAGGGTTCTGGGCTTTGTTGGGTCGTAAGCGGTTGGCAAACTGGCCTGCACCCATATCACCCGAACCATAAAATAAATAATAAGTTCCTCCTATCGGCGCGATCACCATTCGTTGTGAGTTGTGATCACTGCTGCCCGGGAGGGTATCACATAAAGATACCGGGGATTCGAATTTGTCGGTACTGGTATTATAGGTAAAACGGAC
>JANMKG010000106.1:0-3021 GCA_031371915.1 Chitinophagaceae bacterium
GCAGGGGGAAGGGTTCCGGCTACCTGGTTCACGACCATGATATTTTGTTCTTTCAAATTTCGTACGGCGTCCCAGCCAACGGGGCTTACATATAATTGCTGGGTACTATTATATTCAAATTCATGTTTGATATTCTCTGTAAGAATGATCTTCATTTCATACGCAGAGATCCCGGGTTGGTTCAGCCGGCTGATCAGGTTGGGCAGGGCGATCCTTTCTGTTAGAAGAACAAGTCGTTCATAAGCCTGCAACTGGAGGGGGATACTTTCAAATTTTGGCCCGCTTGCGGGGGAGGCCGGGGTTGCTTTTTGTTTCCCAAAAATGGCATATACAGCGAGAAGGATAGCTATTCCCGATAATACAATACTTATAACGCCCAGGTTCATGTAGGATGATTTATTTAGATGAAGCAAAAATAGGCCGAATCTTCTGGGTTTCAGGCCTAAACTTGGGCAATGTCTCAAATTGATAAGTGCAGGATAACCACAGATAACACAGATTTCAGGCTTCACAGATAGCACTGTGTAATCTGTGCCTTAATCCGTGTAATCTGTGGTAAAATCAAACTGAGACAATACGTAAATTTGAAAGGGGACCGGTTGTTAAAATTCCTTTCTTCGGAAATTGTTCATTCGTTTGTCGGCGAAAGAATATTTAATTTTGTGGTATGGAAACAACAATGACAGCACCGGTCACCCTAACAGCCGGGGCTATCACCGAGATAAGAAAGCTGATGGCAGCCGAAGGATTTGACACGGCACAACGCCTGCGGGTAGGAGTGAAAGGTGGAGGATGCTCAGGTATGACCTATGTCCTTGGCTTCGATCTACCCAAAGAGAATGACAGTCATTTTGAACTGGAAGGGATCGCTTGTATAATGGATAAGTCCCATGAAATGTATCTATATGGAATGCAGGTGGACTGGCAGGATGGTCTGAATAACCGCGGGTTTACGTTTAAGAACCCCAATGCAAGTACTACCTGCGGATGCGGGACTTCGTTCGCCGTTTAGTTGAACATTGATGATTGAGCATTGTATATTGGTTAATTAGAAACGCTCAATACACAAAATTCAATGATCAATTTCCATTAACGATCAACAAGCAACAAGCAATATTCAAATGAAGAAAGCCTCCGATCGGAGGCTTTCTTCATTTATAATAGCATTCAATATTAGATTTTAGTCGAAGGCGTCGGGCCAGGTTTTGGTTTTTCCACCACCGCTTTTTTCCCCAGTGGCCGTTTTCCACCCAGGTCAACCAGGATCGGGGCCGCCACGAAGATCGAAGAATAAGTACCGGTTATCACACCAATCAGCATCGCGAAGGCGAAACCTTTGGTTACTTCACCACCTACCAGGAAAAGGATCAGGATAGTAAGGAAAACCGTGAGTGATGTCATGATGGTACGGCTCAGTGTTTCATTGATGGCGCGGTTGATGATCTCACCCCTTGGCGCAGTAGGCATCAAACGGCTGTCTTCCCGTATACGGTCAAACACGATCACAGTATCGTTCATCGAGAAACCGATCACGGTTAATATCGCCGCGATAAAGTGCTGGTCGATCTCCAATGGGAAAGGAACTATGGTCCTGGCAAAAGAGAACACGATCAGGGTTACCAGTACGTCGTGCAAAAGCGCGATGATCGTACCCAGTGAATACCTCCAGTCGCGGAAACGAATGAAGATATACAGGAAGATGGCCAGGATCGCAAAGATGGTCGCTTTGATGGCGCCTGCTTTCAGGTCATCCGAAATGGTCGGTAATACTTTTTTTGTTCCGGCCAGGTATTTATCAGAAGTGAACTGCTGGAAACTAAGACCTGCAGGCAGGTGATTTTTTAATCCTTGAAAGATTTTCATTTCAACGAGTGAATCCACTTCAGGCCGACTGTCTTTAATAAGGTAAGCAGTCGTGATATCCAGTTTGGAATTGTCGCCGATCGTTTTAATGATGGGGTTCTCACCGCCAAAAGCCGCTTTCAGGTCAGTTCTTGTCTGTTCCACGTTTACGGCCTTATCAAACTGGATCGTGTAACTCCGGCCTCCTTCAAATTCAACTCCCTCGTCAAACCCGTTGAAATAAGCGGCGATACCCAATCCCAGTACAATAAAGGAGATCACGTAAGCGATCTTCCGGTATTCGATGAATTTGAACTTAGCATGTTTGAACACACGGCGGGATACACCAGTGAAATATTCAAGGTGTCTCTTTTTATTCGTGAACCATTCAGTTACCCACCGGCTGACAAGGATACCGCAGAACAGCGATAAAAGGATACCGATGATCTGTGTAGTGGCAAACCCTTTTACAGGGCCCAGTCCAAAAGAGAAAAGGATGATCGCTGTAAGTAAGGTAGTAACGTGGGCATCGAGTACAGGAGGTAAGGATCGCTTATAACCTTCATTGATGGCAGGGATATAACCCTTGCCCTTGGACAGTTCTTCTTTAATACGTTCATAGATGATTACGTTCGTATCCACCGCCATACCGATCGTCAATACAAGGCCGGCTATACCCGGAGCTGTCAGTGTCGCACCAAGACCTGCCAGGATACCAACTGTAAAGAGCAGGTTCAGGATCAGGGCGATATTTGCAACCCAGCCACTGGTATTATAATATACCAGCATCAGCAGGAAGATCACGATAAAGGAGATCAGGAAGGCCATTGATCCACCCCGGATGGCTTGTTGCCCGAGGGTGGCACCGACTTGTTGTTCCTGTACGATCTTGGCAGGAGCAGGCAATTTACCGGCTTTCAGGATATTCGAAAGGTCAGAAGCTTCCTGTTGTGTATAGCTTCCCGAAATAGAAGAGGTCCCGTTCGGAATAGCATTGATAACGTTAGGAGCAGAATAAACAATATTGTCCAGTACGATCGCGATCGGCTTTCCAACATTTTCTTCTGTCATTTTTTTCCAGATCGCGGCTCCGAAATTCTTCATTTCCATCCGCACTTCCACCTTGCCATACTGGTCAAATTCCTGGCGAGCATCAGAGATCGCATCGCCTTCCAGTTT
>JANMKG010000113.1:0-10578 GCA_031371915.1 Chitinophagaceae bacterium
GTGCCAATATCTCCGTAAATAATTCCTAAGGCAATGATCAATCCTGCTGCGGTAACCCTGTTAGTCGGTATTTTCACTTTCTGGAAGTTGTGGTTTGTCTCCTGGCCGCCCGCCGTCTCTCTATCTGCCATGAGACGGAATTGAGCAGGCGGGTACAGTTTGTTTATTTCTGCAAGAGTCGCTTGCAAAGGTATAGGGCAAAATACAAATCCTGCGAACAAACTTTTATGGCTTACCGTTCGTCCTTGTATCCTGCCGGGTAAGTGGTATATGCCGGCAACAATAAAGCATTTCTTGTTATTACATGTAATACCTCCGGGAACTGCATCCGTGAAAAAAGCAGGCCCGGTTTTCGCTGCCAACCTGTAACTTTAATAAGTAAAAAAATCAGATTATTATGCCTGGGAAAAGATGGATTTTACCATTATTGATCCTTTGTACAGGGTTAACGGCTACTGCTCAGAAGATCATTTATTCCGAACCCGAAAAAGATGATACCCGCCGGCTCGATTTTGAAATAGCCGGGAAAGTGGGCGGTAATTTTCTTATCTACAAAAATAACAGGAACAAAAGCTGGATCGCTGTACTCGACAACGACATGAAGCAGATCGCCAAAGCTGAACAGGATTATGTACCGGACAATGACCGGATGATCAATGTTGATTTTTTCCCCTACGGTGATTTTTGTTATATGATCTATCAATACCAGAAAAAAAATATCGTTTATTGTATGGCTTCAAAGATCGATCCTTACGGGAAAAAGATCGGTGAAGTGGTAGAAGTGGATACTACGCAGATCGGCTTTGCCGCTAATAATAAGATCTATTCAGTAATGTCCAGTGAAGACAAGAGCCGTATCATCGTGTTCAAGATCAACAGCAAGAACAAGCGTGTCTACCTGATGACAACCCTGCTACTGAATGATAAACTGGAATTGCAAAAGAAAAGCCGCTTAGCTATACCCATGGAAGAACGCAATGATAACCTCGGCGAATTCCAGCTCGATAACCAGGGTGACCTGGTTTTTTGCAAATTTTCCCGGAATAATAATGATAATATCAGCCGGGCGATACTGTCGATCAAATATGCGCAGGAAGATTCGCTGGTAACCAAAGAACTGAACCTGGAAAAGACCTGGCTGGACGAGATCCATATCAAAGTGGATAATTTCAATAAACGCTACTTACTCACCTCTTTTTTCTATGATGAACGAAGGGGAAATATTGACGGCTTTTATTTCCTGGTATGGGATAAAGTAAAAGCGTCAGCTTTTGTGGAGACCACGAGTGTCTTTTCAGACGAGCTTCGCAAGGAATCGCGGGGTGATGCCACTATAAAAATGGCTTTTAATGATTATTTTATCCGGAACATCATTGCCAGGAAGGACGGGGGATTTATTATTGGCAGTGAATCCTATTACACGACTTCCCGCTTTAACAGCTGGAACCGCTGGGACTACCTGTATGGATCACCCTATATGTCCTCTTATAATAACAGCAACTATTATTCTCCTTATTATAATAATTTCTGGTGGGCCAATCGTTCGGGAAGTAACCAGGCAGTCCGCTATCATGCCGATAATATTACTGTGCTCTCTTTTAACAATGAAGGAAAACTGGAATGGACGAACGTGATGGGAAAAAGCCAGTTTGATGATGATTCCGATGACCTGCTTTCTTACCAGCTTATGAATACTGGGGGCCAGGTTCATTTCCTGTTTAACCAGCAGGAGAGAAGGAACAACCTGTTAAATGATTACAGTATCGGGCCGGACGGACAAATGACACGTAATCCTACGCTGAAAAACCTCGACAAAGGCTATGAGTTCATGCCAAAATACGGCAAACAGGTCAGCGCAAGACAAATGATCATACCATGTGCTTATCGTAACTATATTTGCTTTGCGAAAGTTGATTATAACTAGCCAACTAATACTGTCCATTATCCGTGATCGGCATATTCAAACAAAAAAGCCCGGCTAATATCCTGCTGCTGCTTGTTTTCGGGATACTGATCAAGCTCCCGATGTTCTTGCATCCGCATGTTACTATAGCCCGGGAAGACGACGGGATCCTTTTCAAGGGTATCCTTCAATTGTTGGCCCCCACTACCCGGACTACTCCTTCCCTCCACCCGTTGCTGGCTTTTGGATTGTTATTTCTCCAGGCGATCTTACTGACAGGTTTTATGAACAAACAACGCATGATGAGCCGCGCCACTTACTTCCCCGGCATGGCTTACCTGCTTATCACCTCTTTACTGCCGGAATGGAATTATTTTTCCGCGCCCCTGATCGTGAATACCATTTTACTTTTTGTATTGGCCGGGTTATTCAATATCTATAACCAGCAAAATGCAAAGGGTACCATTTTTAATATCGGTCTTTCCCTGGGTGTAGCATCTTTCCTGTTCTTTCCGTCCCTGACTTTTATCATCTGGATCCTGCTGGCCCTGGCGGTGATGCGACCTTTCAAGCTCAACGAATGGATACTTTGTATCATCGGGATCACAACGCCCTTTTATTTTTACGCCATTTATCTTTTTATCAATGATGCCTGGAGCTGGCGGAATCTATGGCCGCATTTTTCTGTCAGCCTGCCCATCCTGAAGCAATCGGCCTGGCTGGCAGGAAGCACTTTTTTATTGGTTGTCCCCTTTCTTGCCGGCGGGTATTATGTACAGGAAAGCCTGCGGAAAATGCTGATCCAGGTAAGAAAGGGATGGAGTCTTTTATTATTGTACCTGCTCGGCGCTATATTTATTCCTTTTGTCAATAATAGTAACAGCTTTGAGAACTGGGTGATTGCGGCCATTCCATTTGCCGCTTTTCATGCCTGTACTTATTTTTATTCGACCCTGCGGATATTACCGATCCTGCTTTTCTGGGTTTCGATCGCATTTATACTGGGATATCAATATTATGGACCGGGATGGTAATACAAAGAGATAATAATTAATAGTGAATAGATAATAGTGTCCTGGATTCAAACTCTCCTGTCCCTTTTAAGCAACTCAGTTCTTTGAAGAACTATTATCTATTAGTTATTATCTATAATCTCATCCTTTATCATCTATCATCTAATGATTATCTTTGCTCTTCAACCGCTCAAAAATGAAGTTTGGTATAGTCGTTTTCCCCGGTTCCAATTGCGACAGGGATATGTATGATGCGCTGGGTCATGATCTCGGGCAGGAAGTAAGTATGCTCTGGCACAAGGACAGGGACCTTAGTTATTTCAATACGGAAGATTGTATCATATTGCCCGGTGGTTTTTCGTACGGCGATTACCTTCGTTGTGGAGCCATTGCCCGGTTCAGCCCGATGATGCAAAGTGTGATCGGGTTTGCCAACGCGGGTGGTAAAGTATTCGGGGTCTGTAACGGTTTCCAGATATTGTGTGAATCCCACCTGCTTCCCGGCGCCTTGCTTCGCAACGGGCACCAGCAATTTGTTTGCAGGAATGTTTTCATCACCAATGGCCCTGATAAAGTATACAAGATACCAGTGGCACACGGCGAGGGCAGGTACTATGCTGATGAAAAGACCCTCGATGAACTTGAAGCGGGTGGCCAGGTTATTTTTTATTACTGTGATGAACAGGGTAAAATCACCGCTGAAGCCAATCCCAACGGTGCTACCCGGAATATTGCGGGTATCTGTAATGCCAACCGGAACGTCTTTGGAATGATGCCCCATCCCGAAAGGGCCTGTTCCCCGGTATTGGGAAATACAGACGGGCAGGACATCATCAAAACCCTTTTAATGGCGGAGCAACTGGTTTATTAAGGAACACGTCTTTTCGGTGGTCGTTTGTCATTTCCCTAACAAATCAACCCGGGATTGTTCAGTAATTTTGTAACAAGAGAAATAAAAATATGAAGAGCATTATTGGTTCTATAGCGATCTTCCTGGTAACCTTGAACGCCCATGCGCAACTAAACCCGGTTAGCTGGAGTTTTTCGGCCATTAAAACGGGCGATAAATATTACGAGATCCACATGAAAGCCACCATCCAGCAAAGCTGGCACCTTTACTCGCAATTACAGCCAGCTGACGCGATCGCTATCCCCACTACTTTTACCATTCTCCCCAATCCCCTGTTCAAAACAGAAGGTAAGATCAATGAGGTTGGGAAAATGGAAAAAATGAATGATGCGACACTCGGTGTCTCTGCCCACCAGTATTCCACGACGGTGGACTTCGTTCAGCGGGTAAAGCTAAAAGCAAATGTGAAAACGAATTTCAGCGGGAACGTGGAATACCAGACCTGTGATGATAAGAAATGCCTCCCTCCCAAAAAGATTAACTTTAATGTCGCGATCAAATAAGATGGACTAATTTTTTTGTATATAACGGGTTCTTGTAAAAGAGCTCGTTTGTTTTTTAAACACTACGATGGCACCGTTCCAGAAACTACTTGTTGCTTTTTCCGTGTGCTTATTTTTTATACTGCCGGTTCTCGGGCAGGATAGCGCAGGCGCCGTTCAGAACTGGAAGACCGAAAGCAAGAAAATAAGTGATGGTGTATACGAACTGACCTTTAGCGGGACAATAAGTAACGGATGGCAGGTGTATTCCCCGGGTCAAACATTACTCGAAGTAAAGACCACCGAACTGAAGTTCGAAGATCCAGGTATCGTACAGCAAGGTGATTTTATCCGGGAAGGAGCGCCTAAAGAGATCAGCAGCCTTATTTTTGAGAATACAAAGGTCAGTGTTTACGAAAACAGTGTCCGTTGGAAGGTTCTGATCAAAATACAGGGAACTGTTCCGGCCATGCTGCAGGGTTCCTTGTTTTATACCTATGGTAAGCAGGACGAATTCTATCCATCTACCATGGTTCCCTTTGTTACGGCGCTGCAGGGAGGAGAGCAGGCAACAGGCAGGATAAAAATTGCTTCTATTGATATTAATAAACCACTAAGCCCCTGCGGGGACGATGGTACAAAGAATAAAAGCCTGTTGACCATTTTCTTCCTGGGTATATTGGGTGGTTTGATTGCCCTGCTGACACCCTGTGTTTTCCCGATGATCCCCGTGACGGTGACCTTTTTCACCAATAAATCAACAGACCGGAAGACAGGTGTGAGGAATGCTGTATTATACGGACTGTTTATTTTTCTTATTTATGTTCTTATCACTTTACCTTTTCATGCGGCAGGTAAAGCTATTAGCCCCGAAATATTTAATAATATCTCCACGAATGTGGGATTGAATATCACTTTCTTTGTCATCTTTGTTTTCTTTGCCCTCTCTTTCTTTGGATTGTTCGAGATAGCCTTACCATCGGGACTTGCCAATAAGATGGATGCCATGTCGGGCCTGGGTAAAGTAGGCGGGATCTTCTTTATGGCTGCCACGCTGGCGATTGTTTCCTTTTCCTGTACGGGACCTATACTAGGAACATTACTGGTAGGGGTTGCCGACCAGGGTGCCTGGCCACTGACCGTGGGTGCCGCAGGGTTTGGGTTAGCACTCGGTCTTCCTTTCGCGCTTTTTGCCATGTTCCCGCAGTGGTTGCAATCCTTGCCCAAATCCGGTGGCTGGATGACCGATGTAAAAGTGGTATTGGGTTTCCTCGAACTGGCGCTGGCGGTTAAATTCTTATCCAATGCGGACCTGGTAAAACAATGGGGCCTTTTAAAAAGAGAAATATTTATCGGGATATGGGTACTGATATCGGTGGCGACGGTACTGTATTTACTCGGACTGTTTCGTTTTTGGCATAGCGGTAAACTGAAAAAATTCTCTGTCCCAAGGATCGTCTTTGTGCTATTGTTTGCTGCTGTCGCGGTCTATCTCGCGCCGGGGATTACCAACAGCAAAGCAGCCAACCTGAAATTGATCAGCGGTTTCCCTCCACCACTTTGTTACAGCATTTACAAGAACCCGGTGAATTGCAAAAGAGGGTTCAAGCCATTGGAGGATTATGAAACGGCGCTGGCCAAAGCAAGAAAAGAAAAGAAGCCTGTCCTGATCGATTTTACCGGGTGGGCCTGTGTCAACTGCCGTAAAATGGAAGAAAGTGTGTGGACAGATCCTACCGTCGACAGCCTGATGCATAAAGAATTCGTGGTGGTTTCTTTATATGTTGATGAAAGAAGAAAACTTCCCCTGCAGGAACAGGTTCCATTTACAACGTCAGCAGGTGTGAAAAAATCCATCATAACAGTGGGAGACAAGTGGGCCACTTTTCAAACCGAGAACTTCGGTGCCACTTCTCAACCACAGTATATCATACTGAATACGGAAGAAAAAGTAATGGCAAAACCCAAGTATTATTCTACAAAAAGAGATAAGGCCAAAGAATTTGCCGATTGGCTGATCTGCGGGCTGGAGGCTTTCCGCACAACATCTAAATAAAAAAAGTCCCGCTCCTTCGACTTCGCTGAGGACGCGGGACTTTTCAATTTGGTGTCATTCTGTACCAGCCTTCCGGTATGGCAAGCAAAAGAAAGATTTCTTTTCAGAAAATTCTTTTTTCTCCGGATGGAGATACAGAATGACAAGAACTATCGCGGATTATCTTGATTAAACGGATTGACGGATTAGTTTTCTGAAATTGTATTTAATCCTGCAATCCTTAATAATCTTTTCTATCCGCGTTTATAAGGCGATTTGTTTTTGGGTCATCAGCTTACGCAAATTAATCAATCCGTACCGCATCCGTCCCAGGGCAGTGTTAATACTACAATTGGTAGCGGCAGCGATCTCCTTAAAACTCATATCTGCATAATGACGCAAAATAATTACTTCTCTTTGGTCTTCCGGTAAACTTTGTAACATGTCCCGCACACGGTCATGACTTTGCCTTCTCATCATAACGGTTTCTGCGCTGTCTTCAGAAAAGTTCAGCACTTCAAAAATATCTTTGTCCTCCCCATTACGGATGGTTGGTGTACGTTTAACTTTCCTGAAATGGTCTACACATAGATTGTGGGCGATCCGCATGGCCCAGGGAAGGAATTTTCCTTCTTCGGTATAACGGCCACCCCGCATCGTGTCAATAATGCGGATAAAGGCATCCTGGAAAATGTCTTCGGCGAGGTATTTGTCTTTAACCAGGAAAAGGATCGACGTATAGAGTTTGTCCTTGTGACGAAGCACGAGGGTTTCGAGGGCGTCGAGATTGCCATCTGTAAACAGATGGATCAATTCATGGTCGGTCTTTTTTAGAAAAGCTTTCATAACTCCTACAGGTTTAGGTTGCTCTGATAATGCAATAGCATTACAGATGGTTCAATGGATATTGGTTGCGATAAATGATCGGTTAAAAAAACGAGTAGAAGTTTTATGCGATAGGCGGGATAAATTTTAAGTTTTTCATTTTTGGGATTATTGGAAACTAAAAATAGACCTTTTCAGGAAAATGCCAAACATTTGTAAAAACAATCTGTAGTTATAGGTGCTAAGGAAATGTTAAGAATACCCACTCAACATGAAGCGCCATAAGGCTTTACATTTGCATATATATTAATGGAAAAGACAATAAAAGGGAAGAACCCCGCCGAAATGAAGACCGTAATTTCCGCAGAAAACATCCTTATTAAGGGGGCACGGGTGCATAACCTGAAGAATGTCACGGTGGAAATCCCCAGGAATAAGCTGATCGTTGTTACTGGAGTTTCCGGATCCGGCAAATCCTCCCTCACGATCGATACCCTGTACGCGGAAGGACAAAGGCGTTACGCGGAAAGTCTCAGCGCTTATGCCAGGCAGTTCCTTAACCGGATGAATAAGCCGGATGTGGACTATATTAAAGGACTTTGCCCGGCCATCGCCATCGAACAAAAAGTGGTCACCCGCACACCCCGGAGCACGGTGGGAAGCATGACAGAGATCTATGATTACCTGCGCCTGCTTTTTGCCCGCCTTGGCAAAACTATTTCCCCCATTTCAGGAAAGGAGGTTAAAAAGGATGATGTGACCGATGTACTGGATGCCATTCTTGCTTTAAAGGGAGGGGAGAAGGTTTTTATCCTGGCCACTTTCAAGCAACATACCAACCGCGAGATAAAAGAGGAACTGAATATTTTGGTACAAAAGGGGTTTTCGAGAGTATACAGCCGGGAGCCAGCTGTCATCCTGAGCAAAGCGAAGGACGTCAGCCAGGAGCCAGGTATCACCTATCGTATAGAAGAACTACTTGAATTAAATGATAAAGAACTGAAGTCTAAAAAGATCACGCATATTCTTGTTGACAGGATCGTAGCAAAAGAATTTGATGAGGATGATAAACACCGTCTTGCTGATTCCATAGGTACGGCTTTTTATGAAGGAGAAGGGGATGTTTATCTTGAAGTGCAGGGTGTTGAGCCAACTGTCATCCTGGGCAAAGCGAAGGACAAAAGCCCAAAGCCCAAAGCCAAAAGCCAGGAGCCACTCGCCACTCACCACTCACTATTACATTTCAACAACCGTTTCGAACTCGATGGTATGCAGTTTGAAGAACCGGTACCGAATCTTTTCTCTTTTAATAATCCTTTTGGCGCCTGTCCTACCTGTGAAGGGTTTTCACAGGTTTTAGGTATTGACCCTGATCTTGTGTTACCCGACCGGCGATTAAGTGTATACGATGGCGCTGTCGCTCCCTGGAAAGGAGAAAAGCTGGATTGGTGGAGACAGAATTTTGTAAAGGGAGCAAAGAAATTCAATCCGATAGGTATCGGATTCCCGGTGCATAAACCTGTTGCTGACCTCAGCGATAAACAATACAAACAACTATGGGAAGGGAGTGATGGGGTATACGGTATCAATGATTTCTTCAAGGATGTGGAATCGCAGTTGTATAAAGTACAGTACAGGGTCCTGCTCAGCCGTTACCGCGGAAGGACAGAATGCCCCGATTGCGATGGTTATCGCCTGCGCAAAGAAGCCCTGTATGTAAAAATAAATGGTATGCATATCGGCGAACTGGGTGCTATGCCTGTAAAAGACCTCAAGCAATGGTTCACACAACTGGACAAAAAAATAAGTCAGCATGATAAAGAAATAGGCAAAAGAATACTGATCGAACTGCATAACCGTCTCGACACCCTGCTCAAAGTAGGATTAGGTTATTTGACACTAAGCCGTCTTGCTAATTCATTAAGTGGTGGAGAGAGCCAGCGTATACAACTCACAAGAAGCCTCGGAAGTAATCTTACTAATTCATTGTATATACTTGACGAACCATCTATCGGGCTGCATTCAAGAGACACAGCCAACCTCATCATGGTATTGAAAGAATTGCGGGGACTGGGCAATACAGTAGTGGTGGTGGAACATGATGAGATGATGATGCGGGAAGCGGATCATATTATTGATATGGGACCGCTTGCTTCTCATCTTGGCGGAGAAGTGGTGGCCGAAGGGGATTATGACGAGATCATTTCGAACCCCATGAGTCTTACAGGTAAATACCTGAACGGGGAATTAAGTATCGAACCACCAAAAACAGTCCGCAAATGGAACCGTTCTCTTGTAGTAGAAGGGGCCAGGCAGAACAACCTGAAGAATATCACTGTTGAATTTCCCTTAAATGTATTATGCGTAGTGAGTGGCGTAAGCGGGAGCGGTAAAACAACCCTGGTCAGGCAAATTTTATATCCAGCTTTACGAAAATTAAAAGGAGAGTTTGGTGATAAGATCGGTTTTCATAAACAGATCACAGGTGATATAGAAGGTATTGCACAGGTGGAGATGGTGGATCAGAACCCGATCGGAAAATCTTCCCGTAGTAATCCCGTGACCTATATCAAAGCCTATGATGAGATCAGGGATCTCTTTGCCCGGCAGCCGCTGAGTAAGATGCGGGGTTTTCAACCAAAACATTTTTCTTTCAACGTGGATGGAGGTCGTTGTGATACCTGCAAGGGAGAAGGTGAACAGGTAGTGGAGATGCAATTTCTTGCCGATGTTCACCTGACCTGTGAATCCTGTGGCGGAAAAAAATTCAAAGAAGAAGTACTGGAGGTAAAATACCACGACAGGAATATCCATGATGTGCTGGAGATGAGCGTGGATGAAGCCATCAATTTTTTCTATGAAGAAAAGAATTTAGCAAAAGCCATACAGCCGCTGAGCGACGTGGGACTGGGCTATGTGAAACTTGGGCAGTCATCGGGCACTTTGTCGGGTGGTGAGGCACAGCGGGTGAAACTGGCTTCTTTCCTGGGAAAAGGAAGATCAACGAATAAAGTATTGTTCATCTTTGACGAACCTACCACCGGTCTTCATTTCAATGATATTAAAAAGCTACTGATCTCCTTTAATGCCCTGATCGAACAGGGACATTCCATCCTGGTTATTGAACACAATACCGATGTTATCCGCAGTGCTGACTGGGTGATCGATCTCGGACCGGAGGCGGGAGATGGGGGAGGCGAGCTGGTATTTGCAGGGAAACCAGCAGACCTGGCAAGATCAAAAGAAAGCTATACCGCACGGTACCTCTAAACTCCCGTGCTCGGAAAACTTCTTCCAGATCAATTTATAGTAAATGTGCGTAAAATTCATGGGAAAAATACGCGGTTTCTGCTTGTCAATTAAATGAACCTCCTTATTTTTATATCCGCTCTGAACTTTTTGACCAAAAC
>JANMKG010000166.1:0-2833 GCA_031371915.1 Chitinophagaceae bacterium
TAACGCATTGGGGCGGTGTAAAGTTTTCGGAATTTATGAAAGCTTATGGTTTGCAGGAAGAAGCCGCGATGAAATACCTGGGCCTGAGGACACCGGATAAAGAGTACTATGTAGGGATCGATATGCCCAGCGCCCTGCACCCGCAAACGCTCCTGTGTTATGAATTAAATGATAAACCTTTACCGATGAACCAGGGCTACCCCCTGCGGCTGATCATCCCGGTAAAATACGGTGTAAAAAGTTTGAAACGTATCGGCGATATGTATTTCTCCAACGAAAGAACACCCGATTACTGGGCGGATAAGAAGGGGTATGATTATTTTTCCGGGTTGTGATGCTGGTTACTGGTTGCTGGTTACTGGTTACTAGTTACTGGTAGGGTCGTTTTAATTTGTAAATGCTGGATGTATCGGAAGAACCAGTAACCAGCAACTAGTAACTAGTAACCAGCAGCAAGTACATCCGCCAGGTGCATCGTCTGCAACTTATAACCTTTATGATTGATATATCCCTGTAAATGCATCAGGCAGGAATGATCGGTGGAGATTAAATAATCGGCGCCCGTAACCAAAGCATGTTCTACTTTCTGTTCACCCATGGCTACTGAGATCGCTTCGAATTTTACGGCAAAAGTTCCACCAAAGCCACAACAGGTTTCCACATCATTCATTTCCACCAGATCAAGGCCTTTTACATACGAAAGTAACCGCCGGGGTTCTTCTTTTATTTTACATTCCCTGAGCGCTGCGCAAGAATCATGGTAGGTCGCTTTCCCTTTCAGCACCGCACCAACATCATCTACTTTAATAATATCGGTCATGAATTCCGAGAACTCGAAGATCCTTTTACCAAGATCCTTTACTTCATTATGAACAGAGGAGTTTTCAAATAATTTGCTGTAATAATTACGGACGAACCCAACACAACTTGCACTGGGCGCTACAATACAGTCCGTCCCGCTGAAATCTTTGATGAATTTGCTGCAAACCGATTTAGCCTCATCCCAGAACCCCGCATTGAAAGCGGGCTGCCCGCAACAGGTTTGTGCAGGGTTATAAGTAACCGTACACCCTGCTTTCTCCAATACTTTTATCATATTAAAAGCCGTACCAGGATAAAGCTGGTCTACAAAGCAGGGTATGAATAGCTGGACATTCATGAGTGAAAATGAGAAATAAGGAATAAGAAATAAGAAATGAGAAAGTTGGAGAGTCCTTTCATTTTTTATTTTTTAATAAGGATATCATTTTAATGGCAGCAATAGCGGCTTCACTTCCTTTATGTCCATGCTTTCCTCCAATCCGTTCCCTGGCCTGCTGTTCGTTGTCGACGGTCAATACACCGAAGATAGTGGGAACGGGTAAGCTAAGATTCAATTGAAGCACTCCATCCGTAACAGCACTGCATACGTACTCAAAATGCGGGGTACCACCTTTTACCACGCAACCAAGTGCAATAAATGCATCGGGTCTTTTTTTCTTTCCTTTATTTTCCCAATGGTTCTTGATCCCAAATGGTATCTCGAAGGCACCGGGCACGGTAATCCTGATGATCTTTTTCACCCCTTGTTTTTCCAGTTCCTTTATACAGCCATTCTCAAGCTCATCCACGATGGCAGCATTCCATTCCGTCTTCACCAAAACGATACAGGCATTCTTTTTCAGAATGCCTGTATCAATATAAAATAGTTTGCTCTTCGTTGAGTCTGCCATGGTTAATTTTCCGTGTTATAAACACCTAACTGTGCCAGGTAGTTATCTGCTTCCCTTGCCTGGTTGCTTTTGGGAAATTTTTCTTTCAGTTCTTTATACAAAGCGATTGCTTCTTTAGGATCTTTCAGGACCCTGTCAGCGAGGTAAGCGGCGTAAAAAAGATATTCTGCCGATGTGGTCTCATCTTTTTCAAAATGATGAGCTGCTTTTTTATAATATTCAAGGGCATCGGTATTCTTGCCAAGGTCCGCATAAGCGTCGGCCATCAGCTTATAAGCACGTGCCTGGACGATCCTGGAACTACCGCTGTACTTCTTCAGGTATTTCAGCGCCTTTTCATTATCGTTGAGCTTGATATAACAACTGCCCGCATAGAAATTCGCCAGTTTGCCCGCTTTGGTGCCACTGTACTTCTCGATCACTTTCAGGAAACCCCAGTTCTGCCCGTCACCGTTCAGGGCCAGGTTGGTGGAATCGAGGCGATAATATTCTTCCGCTTTGAACATCGCGTCAACTGCTTTGGCTTCCTTAGGCCCCTGGATATAATTCTGGTAAACATACCAGCCCCCGGCTACGATAATGACCACGAAGCTCGCAATAGTCAGCATCTTGCCGTACCTGCTCCAGAAATCTTTCGCCTTCGCGATCACCACTTCACTGGAATCCTGTTCATTTTTCTTGTCTGCCATGATTGTTATTAGTTTGTAAGTATTGTTTTGTTAGCTATGAGTCATTAGCCATTAGCTATTAGCCCGGTTAAGTGATTCAATTTTGCTTTCGGCTCTGATCATTTTCACATTCCCACACTTGCACATTAATTAATCAACTATAAAAGGGTAATTCTGGTCCACATACACATCCTTGAGTACTTCACTGTCATCAGGCCAGGGACTTTCTTCCGCGAATTTCACTGAGCCTTCAACGATCCCATCTACCCTTTTGTTGATCGCGTCAATTTCTTCCTGGCTGGCAAATTTGTTATCCAGTATTGTTTTCAATATCATGTGAACAGGATCTTTTGCCTTGTATTCATCTACTTCTTCCTTACTCCTGTACTTTTGCGGATCGCTGATAGAGTGACCCTTATAACGGTATGTTTTAATTTCCAATAAAGTAGGGCC
>JANMKG010000175.1:0-9522 GCA_031371915.1 Chitinophagaceae bacterium
TGGTAGTAAGGTCCATGATGTACCTGGCATTGAGCTATGATCACCGTATCATTGATGGCCGGGAGTCGGTAAGTTTCCTGGTAAGAGTAAAAGAATTGCTGGAGAATCCAGAACAGTTACTGATCGGTAAGGACCCTGTAAAAACATTATTGGAGCTATAAAAAAAAATTATGCGCAGTATTCTCACCGGAGTGACTCTATCGCTGATCCTGTTCCTTGCATCCTGTCAAAAAGAAATTAACTGGGATGACGGGTCGAATGGTGATCTTCTTGTGAAAACGTTGCAGATCACTCCTGCAACCAATGATACCAATACGATCACGCTGCAGTGGGATGCTGCCCGGCGATTGATGGAATATAAAAGTACCGGCAAGGTGAATGGAACGGCAACAGATATCCTGCACAGGATCATCCGCAATGCTGACGGGACGATCAAAAAGATCATTTCTAAATCTTCACTTACAGCCGGCTTTCTTGATTCTACCGTGTACACGGTCCATTATCAAAGCGGTACGCGGCTGGATTATGTTATTGACACGCAGTACACGCTCATCGGGCCCATCCGTGACAGCACCGCCTATACTTATAACCCGGCGGGATACGTGGCATCCAAGGAAACCCTTACGGATTTACTGGGATTCCTGATACCCACGGCCAAAGAGAATTATAGTTATGATTCCAGGGGTAATTTGATCAAAAGAGATGTATTAACCCCGGATGGGACAGGAGGATTTACCCCGGCTACGCAAACCAATTACACGTATTCCTCTCACAAGAATACCACGACAATGGCGGAAGAAAGTTATATCGCTGTTGGCCCGGATAATGTTTCAAAGAATTTTCCCCTCCAGTCAACTACCGATGATCTTGTAACACCCAGCAGTTCCAGCATCAATTTCTCGGCCACGCAGTACAACCAGTATGACCGCCCGTCTAAGACTTCGTTAAGCCTTGTACCGAACCCTCCGGGCTATGACCTGAAATTATTGTTCTATTACCAGTAAAGACCTTCTTACCAGGATGTAGATTAAACTTGTAAACCTGCTGCTGGCAGGTTTTTTCATTTTACTTTGCAGGATGAGCCGCTGGTTTTCCTATTTGAATTCTGCTAAAGAGATACTTTCCCGGTACAAAGGCGAAGAACCTTTTGCTTCATTTATCAAAAAACATTTTTCAGCGAATAAGAAATTTGGTTCGGCAGACAGGAAACAGGTGAGCCATTTGTGCTATTGTTATTTCAGGCTGGGAAAGGCGTTGCCGGACATGACAGCGGAGGAAAGAATACTAACCGGTATATTCCTTTGTTCCGAAGGGCCAAACAAACTCCTCGAAGAACTGCGACCTGCATGGAATGAAAAGACTATGCTGAATTTCACTGAGAAAATTGTTTTTTTAAAACTGGAATTTTCTACCCAGGATATTTTTCCCTGGGAAAATGAATTAAGTAATGATATAGATAAAGAAACATTTATTCTCTCCCATTTGCAACAACCTGATCTATTCCTGCGACTCCGGCCAGGAAAAGAAGAGATCGTAAAGGAGAAATTGACAAAAGGAGAAATTGATTTTCAAATTATCTCTGCTCAATGCCTGGCTTTACCCAACTCATCCAGGACTGATGAGCTGGTAGTATTAGACAAAGAGGCAGTGGTACAGGATCGAAGCTCCCAGTATACTGGAACTTTTTTGGAGTTCCTTAACCAAAAACAAGAAACCATAAACCATAAACTTTCCTTGTGGGATTGCTGCGCCGCGAGCGGGGGCAAATCCATTATGATAAAAGACCTCCTGGGAGATATAGACCTGACTGTTTCGGATGTAAGGGAGTCTATTTTAGCCAACTTAGGAAAGAGGTTTGCTGCTGCTGGTATTACTAAATACAAGGCCTTAGTGATAGACCTGGCAAAGGAAAATGTTCAATATTCAGCACTCAATACTCCATTTTCAATACTCCTGGCGGATCTGCCTTGTACTGGAAGCGGTACCTGGAGCCGGACCCCCGAGCAATTGTTTTATTTCGATCCTGGAAAGATCAATACGTATGCAGTACTTCAGAAAAAGATTTTATCGAATGTGCTGGATTACCTTGAACCCGGCGGCTACTTGCTTTATATAACCTGCTCCGTTTTTAAAAAAGAAAATGAAGAGATGGTGAATTTCATCCAGGAAAAATTCCAATTACAATTGGAGAGAATGGAATTGATAAAGGGTTATAATAAAAAAGCGGATACGATGTTCGCGGCTCTGTTGAAGAAGCCTCAGTGATGAAATGATTTTTTAGCTACAGATTACACGGATTTACCCAGATGAATTGCTTTGCAATTTTATTTTGCCAAGAAATGCACGAAAGCACATAAAAGATCAGAAATTGGTTCGTGTTTGTTTGTGTGGCTTCGTGGCCAACCTTATATTGTTATTGGAAGACTCTGCGTTAATCCTCGCTCATCTGTGGCTAAACTCTATAATCTCAGCAGCTCAGCGGTACCGATGGTCTTCTGTCCATTCATGACCTTGATATAATACTTTCCTTTGGCCAGTTTGCTGATGTTGAGTTCTATAGTTTTCCGGCCTGTTCCCTTGGAGTTTTTTAATTGCATGACCAGCCTTCCTTTCCCATCATAGACCGCGATCGGCATTTCCGTTACGGCATACCCAGTTTCTATCACCAGGGATACAGAGGTTCCTGATACAGGATTTGGTTGAACGGTTACGAGTTCCTTCGCAGGATTGGGGTTACCGCCAGTACCTGTGGCAAAACAGCCGCCTGTTATGGTAACAATAGCCGTATCGATATAAATTGCAGTAAAGCTGGCGGCCGTTGTATCAATCACCTGGCGGATGCGGTAGGAAACGGTTCCTGCTGTCGGACTGATGATCGCATTGTTAAAAATATAATTATGATTAGCCAGGATAGTTCCCGCCTGCGGAGTTAGTTCGCCTACTTTCGAAAAGATCACTTCACCCGGTACTTTTCTTTCAATTTCATATTTCATGGCCGCCACATCCTTACTCGTCCAGCTCACCGTAGCATTACAAGCGCTCACGGTAGCACTGGAAGTAGCAAACTCAATCAACAGGTTTGAGAAAGCCGTCTTCATATTGGGTATGCCATAACCGATCCTGTTATCGGGCGCAGTGGCAATACTTCCTGCCTGTTGAAGGGCTTTTAATATCTTAATATTATTGTATTCAGGAAAGCCCTGGCGGAGGCAGGCCCCGAGACCCGCCATATTCGGACAGGCAAAAGAAGTTCCGTTATTGGTACCTATGGTATTGCCGGTTGTTTGTACCAATGCATTCACGCCCACGGAGGCGATATCCGGTTTTATTTGCCCATCACCCGAAGGGCCATAACTGGAAAAGCCACCTACCACCCCGGCACTGCTCACCGCACCAATCGCCAGTGCACTATCCGCGTCCGCGGGTGTAATGATAAAATGCCAGGGAACAGTTCCGGCATTGCCGGCTGCAACAAATACCAATATTCCTTTTTTGGCGGCAAGGTCTGCCGCGATGGCGGACATTGTCGTATTGCCATCCAATGTAGAATAAGGATAATCAGGAACGCCACCATCAAAACCATAGCCATAGCCCAGTGAAGAAGATATCAGGTCGGCACCCGTACTATCGGAACGTTCAGCTCCGCAGGCCCAGTTAAATTCTTCAATGGGATATTCACTGGCATTGTCCTCGGTCTGGTATAACCAGAAACTTGCCTTGGGTGCCTTACCAATAAATTGACCGGGAATATTCGCGGCAATGGTGGAAAAACAATTCATACCGTGGCTCCCATCATCGGTCACATTCTGGTCGCGGGCTACAAAATCCCAGGTACCTAATACTTGCCCGTTTAAATTGACACTGTCAAAAGCTTTTAATACTGTATAGTTATTGAAACCATTATCCAGCATGGCGATCTGCATACCTTGCCCGCGAAGACCGATATTATGCAGGAACTCACCATTGTGGAGATGTATCTCGTTGTAGGAAGCGGTGCCGTAATTAAAATAATCCGCGGTTACACCTTCTATCCGTTGAACAGGCGCCGGCTCACTTATTTCTTCCGGCCCAAATTTACCTGTCATCATTTCATTCCTTGCTGCAACGGGTGCCGTACCCTGGACAAAAGGCAGGGCATTGATCGCAGTTATTGCATTGGGATCCGAGGTTTGAATTGAAACAGCATTCAGCCATTTTGAGACATTTAGAATAGTAACATTGGGAACATTATCGATCTGTGTGACATAAGAGGGAGTAACAGGCAGGTCCGTACTATCCAGCGGAATACTGTATTGTAATCTCCTGTTGACAGCCCGCTGCGATAAATAAGCCAGTGGTGTTGAAAGCGAATAAGGCGAACCTCCCTTATTTTTCAGTTTTACAACATAACGTGTAAACTGCGCCTGTGATTCATTCACCACTGCAAACAATAAAAGAAAGAGAGGGTAGATTCTTTTCATGTACACCGGCTTTGTTTTGCCATCCTCAAATTTACGGCATAATCGGACACTATAGCTTTCCAAAAGGGAGATATCAACACAGCGCCACAGAGTTTAAGAGTTACACAGAGAAGGAATCCCAGGCTCGGCTGTGTTGAAATTCCTGGTGTAGGTTTTAATTATGGTCGATCATCCACTTGGTGACGCCAAAGCCTATTTTATAGGGACCGCCGGTACCGGTAGTGTTTGGCTGGTATTCCCATAATTCATATTCGCTGTAAATAAGGCCTATATTCTTTGAATATTTTTCTACAGAACGTGATCTTGCCGCATAGGCAGTAGGTACTGTGATGGGAACATTAAAGGATTCATCCACTTCCTCTACGGTTCGCACATTCGTATAATTAATAGAACGGTAGCTGAAGGAAGCCGGGTTTCCATCGAAATAAAAATCCCAGTCCTCCATATTATCATCATTACTGAAATTATAAGCTGTCTCGTAAGGACTGGCCGGTAAATATTTGTTGCCTTTCCAGCTATACCCATCTCTAAAAGGAACATGGAGTTTGATGACCCGGAGATTGTTTTCGATCACTTCGACCTGGTCAAACAAGGGAGTTATACTAATGGTATTACCAGCAGGTTGCCAGGGTTGCAGACCTGCGGTATCCCGGATATAGGTAAAGACCCGGTAGGCTGTTCTGCCGGCATTATCGGTGATCTGTGATTCGATCACCTGCTTGACCTGGTATTTATGGATCTCTGTATTCCTTCCAAAATTGGTGAAGACCATCGAATCTACCCTGTAAGTAATATACTTACCAACGACCGTCGGGTAATAATCGGAAATGCTGTCGGTGACAAATTGTTCTTTCTCACTACAGGAAAAAAGGCAGGTGATGATAATAGCCAGAAGGCTAAGCCGGGAAATGGTCAAAAGTCTCATAAGTGGTCTTTCTGAAGTTTTCGGATAAAAGTTTGTTCGTTTTATATTGAGCTGCAGGGTACAGGTTCAATAAAGTTAATAACAAAAAACGGGGAAACATAGCTCCCCCGCTCTATAAACGATGTAGAAATGACTTTATTGCCTGAATATCAGCGGCTCCCGAGCCGGAAGTCCGAGTTCCTGACTAAGGGCTATGGGCTGATGGCTCTCGCCTAATTGCTTCTGGCTATTGGCTAAGTGCTCCTGACTGGATAATACCCCCTCCAATCACGTCGTCACCTTCATAAAAAACGGCGCTCTGGCCCGGGGCGATTCCTTTTACGTTTTGGTAAAATCGTAGAGACAGGGCATGCCCTGTCTCGTGAGACAACGCATGCGTTGTCTCTACCGGGTATAAATTGGATAGCGTACCCTTATCCTTGTACCTGATCTTTGTAGTTGCTTCCATCCCCGGGGTGATCATATCATATTTGATAAGGTTGATCTTCCCAACCTTCATTTCATTCTGGTCGAGATCATCTTCATCACCCAGCATCACAGTATTATTATCCGGATCAATCCTCGTTACAAAAACTGGTTTGCCAAAAGCAATATCCAGTCCCTTGCGTTGGCCGATAGTATAAAAAGGATAGCCTTTATGCTGACCTAAAATATTTCCATACTTGTCCACGAAATTCCCGCCCGCTACTTTTTCTTCCAGCCCTGGTACTCTTCTTTTTAAGAAGCCGCGGTAATCATTATCGGGCACAAAACAGATCTCGTAGCTCTCACTTTTTTTAGCGAGCTCCGGGTAGCCGTAATCGAGTGCCATCTGTCGGATCTCGGTTTTTCGGTAAGGAGCCAGGGGTAATAAGGTCCTGCTTAAGAGGTCCTGTTGCAATCCCCATAACACATAGCTCTGGTCCTTTGTATCATCAATAGCTTTGCTGACCACGAACCTGCCGTTATCATGCTGGCGGATCTTTGCATAATGACCTGTGGCAATAAAATCACAACCCAGTGCATCGGCTCTTTTTAATAAAGCTCTCCATTTGATATGTGTATTGCAGAGCACGCAAGGGTTGGGTGTTCGTCCGGCGATATATTCGTCCACGAAGTTCTCGATCACGAAATCGCCGAATTCTTCACGTATATCTAATATGTAATGGGCAAAGCCATGTTCCACTGCTGCCTGGCGGGCATCGTTGAAGGAATCAATATTACAGCAACCGGTTTCTTTTTTGCTACCGCCGCTCGCCGCATAATCCCAGGTTTTCATCGTGATCCCCACCACTTCATAGCCTTCATCATGTAGCATCAGGGCTGTGATGGTACTGTCAATACCGCCGCTCATGGCCACCAATACTTTTCCTTTACGACTCATATGCCCTGAAATTAAAATCCCGTCTTCACGAAGAGTGACAGGCGGGGTGCAAATATACGAAGGATTTACGGGTGGGAGGGTTACGAAAGCGGGTAATTTCTGCGACAGCAAATTTGATTCTCAGCGACTTGAATAAAAATCCTAAAAAAAGAGGCTGCCTGTTTGCAGCCTCTTTTACTATCATGATCCGTATTTATTTCCCAATCACCAGTTTGGTTGTTTGCACCTGGACGCCTGTTTGTATCTTAATAAAATACAAACCATTTGGCAGGTTACCCAGGTCCAATTTCCGGGTATTGTTTCCCTTTGTTGCCGTCACTGTCCTGTTCAATACGATAGCGCCGGACTGGTTGATCACTGACACCACAGTCATTCCTCCTGTTTCCGAACTGAAGGACAGGTTAACCCTGTCGCTGGCAGGATTCGGTGATACAGTGAATTTATTGCTGGGAATTTCTGTGATCAGCTCGTTATCAACTCTCGATGCTGTGCCCGTTTGCACTTTTAATGTATAACAACTACTTGCATTAAAGGCCCCGTTGTTTTTAGGATAGACCCTTGCATAATAATTCCCTGCGGCTACTGTTGCATTGATGAGTTCATCCGTGGTGCCACCATTGAGCGATGATTGCAGGGTTGTGCCACCGCTGTTGAGTAAGGCAAGCTGGTAGTCAGCAGGTAATGTCGTTAATGTTATAGTGATCGTACCAGCGTTGGTAATAACAAATTTGTAATGATCATTATCACCACGGGTCTCGATCCGTCCATTGACATCTGTATTCAATGGAATGTTAGCAGCGCCACCGGTTGTACCATTGGTGCTTACATCATAAGGACCAGGGCAGGTTACTGCAACAGGCGCGGTAGTGAACTGTGCCTGGGTATAATTACCGGAACCAGCCGTGCAATTTACTCTTACCCTGTAGTCATACGTGGTATTCGCTGTTAAACCCGTTAATCCAACAGATGTTGAAGTGGTGGCGGTAGCAGCATTGATCCAGGTTGAGGAGGCAGAAGATTTATAATCCACATCATAACTGTCAGCACCAGATGCAGCGCTCCAGCCAAGTGTTGCTGATGTTTGGGTAATAGCTGTTGCATTCAACCCGGTTACAGCAGAGCAGGTAGGGGGGGCACCGATAGTAAAATTGCTATTCGAGATATCAAAGAAGATATTTCCGGCAGCTTCTACTTTTATCCGGTTTGTAGTGCCTGGAGTGGAAGGAACATTGATCACTTCAGTTCCATCATTCGCGGTAGAAGAAGCTAAAACGGTGGGGAAAGTTTGCCCGCCATCCGTAGATAATAAAATGTTTACAGCGTTGCAATTAACCGGGCTGCCCGTTGTGCCATTCACGCTCCAGGTAACAGTTGCGGTGCTACCGGCATTCCAGGTAATATTAGAATTGGGAGAAGTAACCTGGAAAGGCCCGGATGTATTCGTAACGGTAACCACCACATCTGTGAAAGCCGTCTGGCCGATAGCCAGGGGAGCTACGGAACTATAGGGATGATTGTCTCTTACTGTCAACCTGAAATTCAATGTTCTTGAAACAGAACTCAACGCTTCAATATTCGTACCCGCGTCACCACCGGGCAGGGGTGGAGTTACATTCAGACCGGATAAAATCGTGGATAGTTTAGGAAAGAGCCTTGTGCCTGAAGCCGTAGGACTAAAGGACAACCAATTCGGTCCTGTTGCTTTGGTAGGTGAAGCCACACTGCCTGTACCCGAAGTAGTTGAATTATCATCTTGCTCCCAGCAATAGGTCAGTGCATCGCCGTTCGCATCTGTTGCGGAAGCGCTCAATGCAAAAGGTGTGCTGATAGGAATCGTATAATTATTGACCGCTCCAATAATAGGCGCCACATTATTAGCAGTAATATCTGTAGAAACCGGGCAGGTCTTCGCGGCCAGGTTGGCCTGTATCTGGGCGATCGAAGTTTCGTGGAATATATCAATGGAATGAGGTGCCACATCCTGGCTGGTAATACCGGCATAACCCATGATCGTGATACCGGAACCTATTTCTTTGTTTTGGCCTGTACCCTCGAGCGACATGGAAAAAGTATGGTTGGCACCAAACTGGTGTCCCATTTCATGCACTACATAATCTATATCAAAATTATCACCCATGGGAATTCCGTCGGCAGGAGAAGTGATACCTGCTCCTTTGGCCAGGGAATTATTATTGGCAGGGTTGACGCAAACACAACCGATACAACCTGCATTACCACCACCGCCGGAGGCACCGAACATATGACCGATATCATAACCGGAATTCCCAATTACGGCGGTCAGTGTTTGTTGCAGCTGCAGGTTCCAATTGGAAAGCGTTGTATAAGGATCCGTCGATGGGTTGTAATAGATTACGGAAGTAGTATTGGCAATAAGGTTCAGGTGTAGAGCCAGGTCCTTCTCGTATACACCATTACAACGTGTAAGGGTCGCGTTAAACGCGGCCAGGACAAGACCGACCTGCGAAGAATTGGTCGCTCCAAAAAAGTTGGCGTACTCACCGTTACAGGATTGTGCGAGGCGCATCGTCTTTAACTGTCCTGTTGAACTGCCCACTGTGTTTAAACTGTACATCTTCTCATCCAGTCCATCGGCCATTTGTTTTTCTATGGTCGAGCAGGTCCATTGTAAATTCCCTTTATCCCTGTGGGACCTGTACACGGCGTATACTGTATGGTCGCTGGAAAAAGGTTCCATGAATTCGTTGTCAGCGCCGGCCCGGAATACCATCGTCTGCACACCCTGTGGCGAGATA
>JANMKG010000201.1:0-1990 GCA_031371915.1 Chitinophagaceae bacterium
GCTCAGGATACAACGACATCACCGAAGTCACAATCACCACTTCTGACTGCTGAAGACGGCAGGATCGCTCAACGTGCAGTCGAGGTATTCTCTAAACGGCATCTTGTGCATCCTGTGGTCGATGATGCGTTGTCCGAAAAGCTGATGGACCACTTTATTCGGTCGTGGGATCCGCAGAAGTTGTATTTTTTGCAGATCGATATTTCCGAATTCCAAATGCAGAAGACTCAGCTGGATGATCAGCTTCTCGCAGGAAACGTGGAATTTGCAAATACGGTCGCCCAACGATTTCAGCAACGACTCACCGAACGACTTCAACGCATTGGCGAAAGGATCGATGCGGATCACGACTTTACAGTTAATGAATCCCTGACGACCGACGCCACTCAGCTCAACTGGGCGGCGACTTCAGAGGAACTGGACGAGCGCTGGCTCAAACAGGTGAAGTACGAATTGCTGCTGCTGAAACTGAAGGGCTACGACGACGCCGAGTCACGTTTGCGTATGCGGAGATATTACGAGAGAACGCAATCGCTGTTCAATCAGACGGAGCGATATGAAATTCTGGAACGGTATCTGAATTCGCTGACAAAGAGTGTTGATGCGCACGCTGAATTTCTGTCAGACGAATCATTGGCCCCATTCAGAATTGGCCCCGTCCGGACGTCCACTGTGGGTTTAAAACTGATTGAACGAGACGGCTACATTGAAGTGGAGAGGATTATTCCTGAAAGCGCCGCCGACATCAATGGTCGGATCGTGAAGGGAGATAGAATCCTTGGTGTGGCGGAAAAGCCAGCGTCTGAGTTTACAGACGTATGGCCATTGAGACTTGACGACATCATAGAACTGGTTCGTGGTCGCAGAGACACTGTTGTCCAACTTCAGATACTTAAGGAAAATGGCGTTGTCGAAGTCTGTAGTCTCAATCGGTCAAGCGTTCCATATCCCAACCGTCCCAACCCAATATCGAGCCTGGTATTGGACTCATCCGACTGGATCAACGGAACAAACTTGCGAATAGGCATCGTGTCAATCCATGCGTTCTCACGAGATTTCGTGGGTGAAGCAGCAAAACGTAAGTTCGATAGCACTGCTCGAGACGTCCGATTACTTTTGGAGCAGTTCAACCGAGAGAATGTCGATGCGATTGTTTTGGATCTCCGTGGAAACAGTGATGGCCCATATGCTGAAGCACTCGACCTGTGTGGATTGTTTGTCGGAAAACAGCCAGTCGTCCAGGCTGAAGAATCAGCAGATTCGGTGACTTCCTGCGAATCCGAGGTTGACGTTTTGTGGCAAAAATCGATCGTTGTTATCTTTGATGCAACCACAGCGGGAAGTGCAGAAGTTGTTGCAGCAGCAATTCACGATTACCAACGCGGCATTGTTATTGGTGATTCAAAAACAACTGGACATGGCACGGTGCAAAGCTTTATTGACGTTCCAGTGTCTAACTCCATATTCAGTGGAACCTGTGGTGCGATTAAATGCACTTTTACTGCATTGTTTCGTGTGACCGGCAACAGCATCCAATATACCGGCGTCACGTCGAACATTGTCCTGCTGTCATTGTCGGACGTTTTTACCCCGCGCGAAGAAGATCTTGAAAATGCGATGAAATTCGACCCAATCCCACCCGCGAAATACACGCCATTCAAGACGTACATCAGCGATTCCATCATCGCCGAAACGTCCAAACGCAGCAGAGCCCGAGTGCTCGACAGTCCGGATTTCAAAATCGTTGAGGATCAAATCCAGCGACACGTCACACGAACGAATGAGAAGTCGGTTTCCCTGAATCACACTGACGCAGAATCGCGCATGAAGGATCTGAAAGCCAAGGAAGATCTGGCGAAACAGTTCGAATCAAGACAAAATGGAGGCGAAGTCTTTCCGAAGAATTATTACAACACCGAGGTGGTTCACATTGCGACGGACTACATTCAGCTCTTGAAGGCAATGCTGTAAGATCGAAGGAGCTCGTGCG
>JANMKG010000243.1:0-2298 GCA_031371915.1 Chitinophagaceae bacterium
TATTGGCGTGCAGTATCACCCTGAATTAAAAAGCACGGTAGAAAATCCACAACCGGTTTTTGTTCATTTTATCAAGGCTGCAAAAGCCTATTCGGATAAAAAAACAGAGGTTAAGAATCCACTTTTGCAGAGTGAAATGATCTAGGTGCTGGTTACTGGTTTCTAGTTGCTGGGTATTGGTTGCTGGTTTCTTGATAACAGCAAGTGGCTTACCGGCACAGAATGTTGTCTGGCCTATAATTGACCGAAGAGTCTGGGGAAAACCAGGGACCCGTAACCAGCAACTAGAAACCAGTTACCAGCAACCAGAAACAAGTACCCAGCAACCAGAAACCTGCTATCTTTGCCCCCTCCAAAAAAATGACGAATGAAGTTTGATCGTAATACCGTCCTGGGTTTTGTGATATTGGCACTATTGTTCTTCGGGTATTTTTATTATACCAATAAAGGGCAGGCAGAAGTCCGAAAGCAAAAACTGGAAGAACAGGCAAAAGAAAAAGCGATCCAGGATTCTATTGCCCTGGTCAATAAACCGGTCCAGGATTCCCTCAGCAGGATCAGGGATTCTGTTACGAAGAAAGACATGACCGGTATCTTCCACGATACGTTACCGGCTGCCGAGCAACTGGTGACGATCCAGAATGACCTGATTAAAGTAACTTTTACTACCAAAGGGGGCCAACCTAAAAAAGTCGAACTAAAGAAATATAAAGGACAGGATAGTAATTTAGTCAAACTGGCGGCAACCGATTTTGATAAGATTAGTTATACGATCAACACCGGCAGAGGTGCGAACCAGGGAAGCGCCCAGACAAGCGACCTGTTTTTTTCCAGGATTGATTCTTCTTCAAAGGATGGAGTTCAGCTCATTTCCTTTACGTTAAGCTCAGCTGACAGCAGCGGCGAATACATTACCCATGAATATACGCTGAAGCCCAACGACTACATGATGGATTTCAATGTGAAAATGGGAAGAGCTGATAAACTTTTGATAGGAGGCGAGATGAACCTGACTTGGCAATATGCCGCTGTCCAGCAGGAATCAGATATATCTTATGAGAAGCAAAATACACAGGTAGGATATATAAAGGACGGGAGTTTTGATTACCATACGATCGGCCGCAAAAGCAGTAAGAACTTTGACGCTGCCGTCAATTGGATCGGGGTCAGGCAGCGATTTTTCTTCTCTGCTCTGGTGGCTAAGAATTCTTTTACTTCCGGCGGTATTGAGTGGAACCTTCCAGCTGACAGCCTAAAAACTGTTGTGCGTTCTACGGCTACCATGAAAATGAAAGTACCGGCAGGTAATCCTTCTGTTGTCCCGCTTAATATTTACTATGGCCCTTCTGCTTATCATATTCTTACGAAGTATGACATGAAATTTGGCAAGATGCTGAACCTGGGCCAGGGCATGTATTCATTTGTACGTCCCATCAACAAGTTCGTGATCATGCCAATATTCGATTTCCTCAAGAGTATTGCCGGGAGCATGGGGCTGGCTATTGCCTTGCTTACCATTTTCATCAAACTGATCACATCACCTTTATTATATAAGAGCTACCTGAGTGGTGCTAAAATGAAAGTGTTGCGCCCGGAAATTGCCAAGCTGAAAGAGAAATACGGAGATGACAGGCAGGCTATCAGCATGGAACAGATGAAGATATTTCGGGAAGCAGGGGTAAATCCATTAGGGGGTTGTTTACCTGCCTTATTACAGATACCAATCTTCTTTGCCCTGTTCAGCCTCTTCAATTCTGACGTCGCTTTGCGCGGAGCCAGTTTTCTCTGGTCACATGATCTTTCGGCCTTTGACGCACCCATTAAATTCGGCGTTCATATCCCCTTGCTGGGAGACCATCTGAGCCTTTTCAACGTTACCGCTGTTCTTACCAGCTTCCTGATCTCGCTCTACAGCATGAGCATGACAGCCGACCAGAGCAACCCGGTAATGAAGTACATGCCTTATATTTTCCCTGTTTTCCTTTTATTCTTCTTTAACCGGCTACCTTCTGCCCTGACCTGGTATTATACGGTTTCCAATATCATCACCCTGGCACTCCAGTTCATTATCCAAACCTATATCATCGATCACGATAAGATACTGTCGAAAATGGAGCAAAACAGGAAGAAGCCAAAAACCAAATCGAAGTGGCAGGAACGTATGGAACAAATGCAGGACCAGCAGAAAAAAATGAAGGAAGCGCAGCAAAGGAGCAAGCGCTGATTCGTTAAATAACTCATAATAAGAACCGGGTTTGGCCTATCGCCACCCGGTTTTTTAGCTCCCTCTCCAGAAAG
>JANMKG010000295.1:0-4317 GCA_031371915.1 Chitinophagaceae bacterium
CTCGCCGGGGTGAGGAGGATCACAATCGATTTATTGTGAACGGAATCTTCGTAATAAGCGGCAAAATTCTCTGATTGTGTGGCCGTATAATTATCTACCCCATTCTTCGCAAAGGAAATGACACCAAACTCAAACCTGATATCCTCCAGGTTATTATTTAAAAAAGCTTTTGCCAGTTTGGATTTGATCTCATCTTTGGAGAACTGCTGCCCGATCGAATAGGGTTTGAAAATATCCAGTGACAGGTCATCCGGTACGATCTTCTTTTTCCCTCCCGCGGCATAGCTGCTTTTGTGCTGAGATAACTCATCCCCCACTGATTCTGCCGCTTTATTCAACCGCTCTTTGATCTGTTCTTCGCGGAGCAATACCATATTCTTTATCCACGATATCTGGATGGCAATGATACCGATCAGCGACAAGCTTATCAATACGGTAATAATGGTAAACGTTCTTTTCACTTACTAAGCTTATTAATGACCTAAGATAAGGTTTTTGTGAACCTGCCCTTTTCTACCCGCGGGCTTGGGTATCCCGCAAAAATACAATGCCGGGATTGGTTCTTGTCCCTTCTGTTGGATATTCATTGCTATTTTAACGGGGCTTTAGAAGAAATTACGGTCTTTTGACCCGCTGTAACAAACAACCCTGCCGTATATTTAAACGATTGATTTTTTAGGTAGTGTCCCAGTTTCATTGACAATTAAAATTTTGAGTTTAGAATTGAACCACATAAGAACATAGGGCACAATAGAATAACACATAGTCTATGTGGACCCCTATGTCTCTATGTGCCTATTGTGGTTCAAACTGCGACACTACTATTTTTTAACAGGCTTTCCCGGAAATGAATTTTCATCTTAAATTGAACTATGATTGAACCCGCCCCCGGCATATTACTGATCGCAGACCCCTTCCTGAAAGATCCTAACTTTCTCCGCACGGTTGTTTTCTTATGTGAACACAAGGAAGAAGGCAGCTTTGGATTTGTATTAAACCGCCAGTATGAAAACACCCTTGATGAATTGATCCCTGAACTGGAAGGTCATAAACTACCTGTTTATTATGGAGGCCCTGTCCAGGCGGATACCATTCATTTTCTCCACCAGTATCCCGATGAGATTCCCGGTGGACAGGAAGTATTGAAAGGTGTATACTGGGGAGGCGATTTTGACGCAGTGGTGAATATGATCAGCCAGGAGGAAATTGACAGCAATAAGATCCGGTTCTATATTGGCTATTCCGGCTGGGGCGAAGGCCAGCTATCGACAGAAATGAATGAAAAGACATGGCTTACCGTTAAAGCCACGCGCAAACTCGTTTTCCACCAGCAATACGAACAGATCTGGAAAGATGCGCTCAAACATTTGGGCGGTGATTACGGGATCATGGTGAATTTCCCGATCGATCCCCAGTTGAATTAGGCTAAGAGGTAAAACGAGTGAAAAAGAGCTGAAGGAGAAATACAGGCATTCTCTTTATCTCTTTCTGCTCTTTTTTACTCTTAGCTCCATAAAGAAAAAACCCTCCCGTTTGATCAGGAGGGTCTTAATAATTTGTTTTCACAATCCCGGATGGCTTGGTTTTTCAAGCCTGCCATGAAGGCAAATCTTATTCTACCGGCACAGCGCCTTCTACCAGCACCGTTACCTTATTATTGAGTACTTCCACAAAGCCGCCCTGTATATCAAAGTAGGCAACCTGGTTTTGTTTGTTCTTCAGCACTTTTAAACGACCGGCTTTTAAAGCACTGACCAGCGGGGCGTGTTTTTCCAGCACTTCAAAAGAACCGCTGATACCCGGCATCTGTACGCCGTAGACATCGCCGCTGTATAATTTTTTTTCGGGAGTTAATATTTCTAAAGTCATGCCCCTATCCCCTAAAGGGGAATTTAAAACTTTAAAGCAATGATAACTTTAAAGTTGGTTACTTAATAATTCTTACAGCAAATTGCTGAGTAAAGAACAGGAAGTTGAAGTGTGCGACGCAACAGGCGATGATAGTAGCACTGAAGCTGGTAACATACCCCTCAACGAGTTTCTATAAAGAGCTTTCAAAAAAATAATGAATAATCAACCTAAGTCTCCCCTTTAGGGGGACAGGGGGATTACTGTGCAGCTGCCATCAGTTTTTTCCCTTTCTCGATCGCATCATCAATGCTACCGACGAGGTTGAAAGCCGATTCAGGGTATTCATCCACTTCGCCATCCATGATCATATTAAAACCACGGATCGTTTCTTCGATCGGTACCAGTACTCCTTTGAGACCAGTAAAGGCCTCGGCCACATGGAAGGGCTGTGAGAGGAAACGCTGTACCCTTCTTGCACGGCTTACTACCAGTTTATCATCATCACTCAATTCATCCAGTCCAAGGATGGCGATGATATCCTGTAATTCTTTATAACGCTGCAACATTAGTTTTACCCTGTTGGCGCAATTATAGTGTGCATCACCCACCACTTGCGGGGTCAAAATTCTTGAAGTGGAATCCAGCGGGTCAACCGCGGGATAGATACCAAGGTCAGCGATCTTACGGCTCAATACCGTGGTCGCATCCAGGTGGGCGAAAGTTGTTGCAGGAGCCGGGTCGGTAAGATCATCCGCAGGTACATATACCGCTTGTACGGAAGTGATCGAACCATTCTTGGTAGAAGTGATCCTTTCCTGCATGATACCCATTTCCGTAGCCAGTGTAGGCTGGTAGCCGACCGCGGAAGGCATACGACCCAGCAGGGCTGATACTTCTGAACCCGCTTGTGTGAAACGGAAGATATTGTCAACAAAGAACAGGATGTCACGGCCCTTGCCCTGTCCGTCACCGTCACGATAATATTCTGCGATCGTCAGACCGGAAAGTGCCACCCTTGCCCTTGCACCGGGAGGTTCGTTCATTTGTCCGAATACGAACGTGGCTTTTGAATCCGCCAGTTCTTTCATATCCACTTTACTCAGGTCCCATCCGCCTTCTTCCATACTATGTTTGAAAGCATCACCATATTTCATAATTCCTGCTTCGATCATTTCACGCATCAGGTCATTTCCTTCCCTTGTTCTTTCACCCACACCCGCGAATACGGATACCCCGGCATAAGCTTTGGCGATATTGTTGATCAGTTCCTGGATCAATACCGTTTTACCTACACCCGCTCCACCAAACAACCCGATCTTACCACCTTTTGCATAAGGCTCGATCAGGTCGATCACTTTGATCCCGGTAAACAGTACTTCAGAGGCCGTACTCAGGTTCTCGAACATTGGTGGTTTATTGTGAATGGGGCGACCACCTTTTTTAGATACGGGAGGTAACCCATCGATCGCATCCCCTGTAACATTGAACAGGCGGCCTTTGATCTCATCACCTACCGGCATAGCGATCGCGATGCCTGTATCAATGACTTCGGTACCACGCTGGAGACCTTCTGTTCCATCCATCGCGATGGTACGAACACTGTCTTCCCCCAGGTGCTGCTGCACTTCGAGTACCAGCGTATCGCCGTTTTCTTTTTTTAATTCCAACGCATTGTAGATCTCGGGGAGTTTGCCATCGAACTGCACGTCAACCACGGCGCCGATGACCTGTTTTACTTTACCAACGTTTGCCATATTTCTGGTTTCTTGTTTCTGGTTACTGGTTGCTGGTTGCTGGTTACTAGTTTCTGGTTCGGATTCCCTCTGTCAGAAACTGTCCAGGTTTGTAAGAAAATTTCCAATGCCAGGAACCAGCAACCAAGACCCAGTACCCAGCATCTTTTCAGGCCGCAAAGGTAAGGGGGCAGGGTTAATCCGCCAATTAGAAAAGGAAGGTTTTTTAGAGTGGGGAAAACCAGCAGGTCAGTGCCTTTTTGCCATTAAAAACAGGTTGGGAATCCCGGGGCAAAACTGTTAATTGGAGGGGGTGAGCCAGACTGTACTAATGGGTCTTAGAATATTGTTTCATATTGTATTCATAAACCTCTAACCCATGTGCATCAAACACATCCTTTCCGAATTTTAGATCCTGTCCTTTATATTGAGGTCCTTTTAAAAACCTGTATTCCACCCCGGCATCGCCTCCTTTGCTTTGACCTGTAATTTTCGCTACCAGGTAATCTTCAGCTGTTTTAAGATAATGCCCTGCCATAGCTGGAGCCAATAGTCCTGCTGTTGTACCATAGGGAATAATATCTCCCGGGTTGACCCAAACCACCACCCTCTTTACTTTGCCCGAAGAAATCAATTCATTGTACCCGAAATAATTAATAAGCGATCGATCACCACCTACAATATTAAGCTCCTCCACTGTTATTACTCCCTTTCGGATCAACGCTTCAGAAAC
>JANMKG010000335.1:0-4650 GCA_031371915.1 Chitinophagaceae bacterium
CACCCCATGATATACCGTGGAAAGATTGATGAGCTTTCCGCCAAATGCCTGGCCGATCGCCTGGTGACCCAAACAAACACCAAGAATTGATTTGGTAGCTGCGTATTCTTTGATCAGTGGCAAAAGCAAACCCGCTTCTTCCGGAATACCGGGTCCCGGGGATAAGATGATCTTATCATACTCCTTGACTTTTTCCAGTGCGATTTCATCATTACGATATACATCCGTTTTACCATGGGTGATCTTCTCGACCAGGTGGACGAGATTGTAGGTGAATGAATCGTAATTATCGAATACTAAGATTTTCATGCTTATTTTTTAACCACATAGGAACATAGATACATAGGTTTCACATAGTTCTTCCTATGTGTTTCCCTTGTGCACTATGTGCCTATGTGGTTCATATTTTTTTATATAGAACAACGCTAACTGCTTTAGGGTTTTAAAGTCCCTCCTTCGGAGGGATTTAGGGAGGCGGCAAGCTCAATCGCTCTTTTCAACGCCCCTAATTTATTACTCACTTCCTGCAATTCACTCTCCGGGTCACTCGCCGCCACCACACCTGCGCCTGCCTGGTAAGTAAGTGTATTCTGCTGGCTCAAAAAGGTCCGGATCATGATCGCATGGTTGCAGCCGCCGTCAAACCCGATAAAACCGATCGCCCCACCATAATAGGATCTTGCCGTTGGCTCGTATTGATGGATCAGTTCCATGGCTTTGAATTTCGGTGCCCCGCTCAGCGTACCCGCAGGAAAAGTTTTGGCCAGGAGTTCAAAGGGATTGCTTCCCGTTCTCAGTTTCCCTGTTACTTCACTCACAAGGTGGATCACATGAGAGAAATATTGCACCTGCCGGTATTTCGACACGGTCACTTCATCACAAACCCGGCTCAGGTCATTCCGCGCCAGGTCCACCAGCATTACATGTTCCGCGTTTTCCTTGGCATCCTTTAATAATCTTTCGGTGGCGAGTTGATCTGCTTCTTCATCACCCGTTCTTTTAAAAGTACCGGCGATGGGATGAACAAGCGCTTTTCCCTGTTGGATCAGCAACTGCGCTTCCGGAGAGGAACCCATCAGTTTATAATCCCCGTAATCAAAGAAAAATAAATAAGGAGAAGGATTAACACTCCTTAAAGCCCTGTATACATTAAATTCATCACCGGTGAAGGGCTGCTGGTACCGGCGGCTAAGAACGATCTGAAATACATCGCCACGGTGACAACTGGCGATCCCTTTCCTTACCATTTCCTTGTAATCCTCATCAGGCATGTTGCTGGTCTCTTTCCCCTTTGTACCAAAAGGATATACCGGGACATCCTTGCTCCTGATCAATGATTCTATAATTGCGATATCACTGTCAATCCCTTCGATCTTATTCTCACAAATGAATAATTCGTCTTTGAAATGATTGATGGCGATCACGTATTGATAAAGGCGGTAGCGAATTAACGGAATGCTGCTTATCCCCCTCTCTTTAGGAGAGGGGTTAGGGGTGAGGTGAATATTCTCAAAAAATTGAACAGCGTCATAAGTCGTGTACCCAAACAATCCCTGTGCAAACCGGGCTTCCTTTTCTTCACCTTTTTTTACGTCAAACTTCTGCATGAAATCCCAGAGCAGTTGCGGGACGTCTTTTTTATTTTTTATGGCAATTCTTTCTGGTTTTTGCCCGGGCAGCTTGAATTCCACCATACCGGCAGTACGGATCTCTATCCCCCCGATCGCATTAATGCCGATAAAGGAATAACTGTTTTCCGAAGAATGATGATCCGTACTCTCCAGCAATACCGTATCACGGAACCGGTCACGCAACCGCAGGTAAATACCCACGGGCGTAAATACGTCCGCCAGCATTCGTTTGCATACAGTAACAATTTCTACCTTCCTCATGCCCCTGTCCCCTAAAGGGGAACTTAGTTTTGAAATTAATAATACTTTCTAAAGATCTTCTCTTAAGAGCCCTTCAGGGCCCGGGATAAAAAAAAGCCCCGAACACTGTCGGGGCCTGAATATATTAAACAATATAGTTGCGACATTACAGACCCCTTCGAGTTGCAAGCCACCACCATGTATTGTTGAATTGTTTTTTCACTAGCCCACAAATATAAAGGCAAAAAAATAAGATTCACCAATTATTTTTAGATTTACTGTTCTTTCCAATTCAACAAGCCATGAAAGCGATCATCAGCATCTTTCTTTTTTTACTTACCGGCGCTTTGCGTTCCCAGGGGATCAGCGCCGACACCAGTATAAAAGGTGTAACCATTGGTTTTCGCTATTCGGTTTCCATTTTCCCGGAGACCTGGCAGATGACGCCAATCAGTGCCCGCGGAGAACAAATCTCCGCGTCGGAAATAGCAAGAAGTAAATCGGTCATTGCAAGAGCACTAAGTAAATACCCGGCCCTCTCCCTAAAAAAAGACCTGCGGGTGATCTATTTCCTGAGGTCCATGAAATTTTACGAAGTGGGCTATGGCGGTACCAATTCCACCGATGCATTATACCTGACCAATGATGGAGTAGCAATGGGCTACAATGATCTTTACCTGGAACAAACCTTCCACCACGAATATTCGAGTATCCTCTACCGCAATCATCCGTCTTTTATGGATGAAGACGCCTGGAAAAAGGCCAATATCCCGGGATTTGATTACAAAGACCCCGAAAATGGGGTGGGCGCTATCCGGAACAACGAATCTTCGCAGGACCTTGATACGGCGCTTTGCCGCAAAGGTTTTCTTACCCAGTATTCCTTATCAGGCATGGAAAACGATATCAATACCTATGCGCAGAATATCTTCAGCCCCTCGGCAGGCTTCTGGAAGATCGCCGACCAGTACCCGAGGGTGAAGACAAAAGTAAAATTGCTGATCGCCTTTTATAACCAGGTCGACCCGCTGTTCACAGAAGACTATTTCCGAAAACTCAATCATTGATACCATGCTTATACAACAACAAGACGAAGGCAACAAAGGATCTTTTTTTATCGGTACAGCAGGTAATATACTTGCCGAAATGGTTTATAGTATGGGCCGGCCGGGTAAAATGATCATTGAACATACCGAAGTAAGTGATGAACTGAGGGGGAAGAATATCGGGTACCAGTTAGTACAGCATGCGGTGGACTATGCCAGGACCAACCACATAAAGATCATCCCGCTTTGTCCTTTTACGGCCGCGGTATTTAAAAAGAAACCGGAATACGCAGATGTTCTCTTCACCCAATAACGAGCATATGAAAAGATTTATTCTATTTCCTGTCCTGCTCTTTACACTTTATTTAGTGAATGCGCAGGAAAAAAGCGTTTATACTTTATTAAAACCCGACCGCGTATTCGACGGAGAGAATATGCACGAAGGCTGGGTGGTACTCGTCAATAATAATAAGATCGTGCAGGCAGGACCGATGAGTTTTAAATTACCCGCTGATTCAAAAGTGATCGAATTAAAAGGAATGACGGTCTTACCCGGGCTGATCGAAGGACATTCGCATTTATTTCTTCACCCCTATAACGAAACAAGCTGGGACGACCAGGTATTGAAAGAATCAAGGGCCGAACGTACGGCCAGGGCGGTTAACCATGCCAAAGCCACTCTCCTGGCTGGTTTCACTACGGTTCGTGATCTTGGAACCGAAGGCGCTATGTATGATGATGTTGGTTTGAAAAACGCGATCGGGAAAGGGGTGATCCCGGGGCCAAGAATGATCTGTGCAACCAGGGCTATCGTTGCCAAAGGAACATACGGGCCAAAGTCCCCTTCGCCGGATACAGAATTACCACAGGGTGCAGAAGAGGTCGCAGGGTTGGAAGAACTCAGTAAAGCGATCCGTTCCCAGATCGGGCATGGAGCTGACCTCATCAAAGTTTATGCTGATTACCGTTATGGTCCGAATGGAGAAACGGTTCCCACTTTCAGTGAGCTGGAACTGGGATGGCTCGTAACGAATGCAGCGAGCAGCGGCCGCAAATCCGTCGCGCATGCCACTACACCCGAAGGCATGAAAAGAGCGGTGAACGCGGGTATCTCCACGATTGAACATGGTGATAATGGTACCGAAGAAGTTTTTAAACTGATGAAAGAAAAAGGAGTTGCTCTTTGCCCGACTTTAGCCGCCGGGGAAGCCATCGAACAATACCGTGGCTGGAAAAAAGAGATCGATCCCGAACCGGCAAGGGTCAGCAATAAGAAAAAAACATTCAGGCTTGCCCTGGAGGCAGGCGTTACGATCTGCATGGGCGGTGATGTGGGTGTGTATTCACATGGTGACAATGCCCGCGAAATGGAACTGATGGTAGAATATGGTATGAAGCCGGCAGATGTTTTACGCTCGGCTACTTCGGTGAATGCCGATGTGTTTGGTTACGGTGACAGGCTGGGGCGGATCAAAAAAGATCTTTACGCGGACATCATCGCCGTGGAAGGTGATCCTTCTGTTGATATCAAAAATATCAGGAAGATAAAACTGGTGATGAAAGATGGTAAGACTTATAATTGAATATTGATTATTGGTAACCACAGATAACACAGATTAAATTATTCACAGATTACACCGTGCTACCTGCCTGCCAGCACGGCCGCGAAACGCTCGGCCTGCTCGCGGCCGTAGTAGCTGCACTTTCGGCTGCCCACTATCGCAAAGCCGTTG
>JANMKG010000141.1:0-2674 GCA_031371915.1 Chitinophagaceae bacterium
GCTTTTACCATATCACCGGTATAGCGGATACCACCGTCGGCGATAATGGGAATACCGAGTTTTTTTAATACAGAAGAAGCTTCCATTACAGCGGTCAGCTGTGGTACACCGGCCCCCGCCACGATCCTTGTGGTACAGATAGAACCCGGGCCGATACCTACTTTGATCGCATCGGCACCCGCTTCTGCCAATGCCTTTGCACCGGCGGCTGTTCCTACATTACCAGCTATGACATTGATATCCTTAAAATTCTTTTTCACCTCTTTCAAAGCAGCGATCACTCCTTTGCTATGACCATGCGCACTGTCGAGGGCGATCACATCAGCACCAACGGCCTGTAAAGCAGCTACCCTGTCGAGAAGATCTTTGGTAATGCCTACACCCGCGCCTACCAGTAATCTTCCGAAACTATCCTTCACCGCATTGGGATGACTTTTTAATTTCAATATATCACTGTAGGTAAAAAGCCCGGTCAGCCTTCCCTGTTTATCAATGATGGGAAGTTTTTCCACTTTTGTTTTTTTGAAAAGCTGTTCTGCTTTTTTCAGATCGGTACCCTCCGGAGCGGTATATAGGTTTTCTTTTGTCATGACCTCGCTTACTTTACGTTTCATATTTTCCTCGAAACGAAGGTCACGGTTAGTTAGTATACCGACCAGTTTCCCTTTCTTGTCTATAATGGGAATACCACCGATCTTATTCTCGCGCATCAGCTTCAGCGCATCACCGATCGTAGCGTCGGCCAGCAGCGTGACAGGATCGATGATCAGCCCGCTTTCACTTCTTTTTACTTTTCTTACCTGTTCGGCCTGTTTTTCAATGGTCATGTTCTTGTGGAGAATACCCAGCCCGCCTTCTCTTGCGAGGGCTGTGGCGAGTGCTGCTTCAGTAACCGTATCCATGGCCGCGGAAAGCAAGGGAACATTCAAGGTAATGTCTTTGGTGAGTTTGCTACGGATGTCTACATCACGGGGTAACACCTGGCTATAGCCGGGCATCAATAGTACATCATCGAAGGTGAGACCTTCTCCAAAAAAATTAGCCGAACTGTCTTTGGTGGAGGAAACCTGCCCCGAAGGGACCAGGCGGGAATTTCTTGTTGCCATGTGCAAAGATAAGTGACGGGGTAAATATGGGCAAAATGAAATTTAGAGTAATGATTACCGAAGAGTGGAATCACATAGACACATAAGAGAACAATAGTTGATCACATAGACTATGTGGTTTCTATTGCTTTCTATGTGCCGGAGCCTGCTCCGACAAAGGAGGAGTAGTTCAAATTTGTATTCAACTTTCTTACCGTATCAACGTCACCGTTCCTTTCCGGAACACCGGTTGCTTGGTATCCTGGTTGATATAACTCAGCATCCAGACATAAACGCCTGTTGTTTGCACGACCCCGTTGATCTTACCATCCCATTTTTTTCTCCAATCACGGGTAGCAAAGACCAGTTGCCCCCAGCGGTTATAGACCTTGAACTGGTAATTATCCGTCTTTAATGCATTGTGCGGCCAGAAAGTATCATTCAGCCCATCGTTGTTGGGAGTAAAGGCCGTGGGTATATCAATGAAGCAATGATCCAGTACGGTCAATGTTCTGCGGGTGCTGTCATTGCAACCCAATGAAAAATTATACGCGACCAGTTTAACAGTATAATAAGCTTCTCTATTCAGGGTTGGGAACAGGAAGGGCGGCGGATCTTTCAATATACTGCTCCCCACCACATCATATGTCCAGCGCCATGCATCGATGATACCGGTACTTAAATTGGTCACCACCAGCGGATCTTCCGGGCAGATAAAATCGGGCATGTTAAACGCCGCTTTTACCTGGTTGTCCAGTACGATATGTTGGGTAGCCGTGTCTTTACATACACCATTACTCACGGTTAATTTAATATCATTGGTACTGGTCGCCGGAAAAATGATCGTATGGATTTGAGTGGTCACCGGTGTGGCACCATTAAAGATCCAGCTCCAGCTATTGACATCATGTGCACCGTCATGGGAGAAGGTCAATGTATCCCGCTGGCAACCCAATTTGGAAGTGTAAGTAAAAAATGCATCCACGGTATCGGCTGTAACAAATGAAAGGGTTTGTGGTAATATCGGTTGCCCGCATACATCAAAGATCGGGCTGCCGTCAAGACCGGGCTGAATGGAAACCGTATAAGTTCCTTTTGTATAAATAACCCCGGAGAGTTTCAGGATAATATGATCCGTCAGGTCATTTGTACAGCTGCCGCCAGCGCTTGTAACGGTAACAGCAGTAGGACCACTAATAGAAAAATCACTGCCATTAGGAGTGATACTGGAGCACTTAATCTTTTTTGGATAATAGATCAATACAGAATCCGGTGTACAGGGAGCTTTGCCCACACTGTCCGCGAGAATGGGCTGGGGAACAAAATAATCGAAGGTCACCGATTGTCCGGCCGCGATCGTATTCCCGCAAAGATCATATAATGTATTACCGTCACTGCCTGGTTTGATAACAAGCTGGTGTGTTCCACTGGGCAGCGGTGAAGCGAGTGTGATCGTTATTTCTGTAAAATCAAAACCGGATGCACAGGTCGTGGTCGTAGCGCTGGTGGCTAGGATCCCTGATGGTGAAATACTAAATTCACTGCCATTTGCGGAAAGACTGGCGCAACGGATATTTTTATTAAGGACC
>JANMKG010000426.1:0-7250 GCA_031371915.1 Chitinophagaceae bacterium
GCCCATACATTACGGTGCCATATTGCTGCTGATAATAACTGAAAGGTTTGCGGAGGCGAATGAAAGCAAGGCCGCATTCGTGTTTAATTTCGTCGCTCATGGTGTGGACTCCCCCGATAGCCATCGGGGCTACCGGGAGAGGCGCAAAGTTACGGTTTTACAAAGTTGCGGCAAACAAAAATGTGGCTGTTAGCATTTATTTAGGAACCTGTTAACCAGGAGGTAGCCAGCAAGTAAACAGGAGGCAGACAGGAGGTAAACCGGTATTTACCCAAACGCAGATCCTCTATTCTTCCGGATTATTAGTTTGACGTTATCGCTAATTTATACTTTTTACTTATGATTAAATATGCAAAAGGAGGGGGTACATTTATTTTAGCAGTATTCCGTTGGCACAGATACGCCATCGCTTTTTACTGCGCTGCATACCTGCGCCGGTAAGGGATATACCTGCGCCAGGAGGGAAAATCCAGGTTTTGTTTCTTAATGGAAAAAGGGAAGATCGTGGAGGATGGTACCCACGAAGAACTGTTTGCCAGGAAGCAGGCGTATCATAAAATATTTACTGCCATGGCCAATGGCTTAAATCTGGAGAAGATATTACAGTCGCTGGATGATTAAAACGGCAACCAAAAAGATCCTCGTTGTTTAACCCCGGTTACAAACCGGTAGAATTAAACAGACCCCAGTGATCCCATTATCTTTTCGTTTTAATTTATTGACTGTGGAAGGGAACACTGGCGCCAGTGGGGCTTCGGGGCATGCAAGTCTTTATAGGATGAGTTGGATATAAAAGTTTATTTTTGTATAAACAGTTTTGAAGTGAATCAATACGAAATTTTATTACGGCATGTGTTTGAGAAAGGCGTTTCCAAGGCTGACAGAACCGGAACGGGTACCAAGAGTGTATTTGGGTACCAGATGCGTTTTGATTTGTCGGATGGGTTTCCATTAATAACCACAAAAAAGATACACATAAAGTCTATCATTTATGAACTCCTTTGGTTTCTAAGAGGAGAAACAAATGTTCGCTACCTAAAAGAAAATGGTGTTACCATTTGGGATGAATGGGCTGATGAAAACGGTGAGTTAGGTCCTATTTACGGTTTCCAATGGAGAAATTGGATTGCACCTGACGGTAAGCATATTGACCAAATTGCAAATGTGATTGAAACATTAAAGAAAAACCCGGATAGCCGTAGAATAATTGTAAGTGCTTGGAATGTGGCTGATATTGAGAAAATGGCAATACCACCATGCCATTGTTTTTTTCAGTTTTATGTTGCTGATGGAAAACTTTCTTGTCAAATGTATCAGCGGAGTGCTGATATGTTTTTAGGAGTGCCATTCAATATTGCATCTTATGCTTTACTTACAATGATGGTTGCACAAGACTGCAATTTAGAGTTAGGAGAATTTGTGCATACGCTTGGTGATACTCATATTTATAACAATCATTTTGAACAAGTGAAACTGCAACTAAGCCGTGAACCACGACCTTACCCCAAAATGATTTTAAACAAGAATGTAAAATCAATTTTTGATTTCAAGTACGAAGATTTTACATTGGAAGGATACGACCCTCATTCATTAATTAAAGCACCTATTGCAATATGATTACTTTACCTAAAGAGTGGAAAATATATTCAAACTCGATAAGAGATAGGTGCAGAGATTTGATTGAATATAAAATTTGGGGTGGTATTGATTTGATTAAATTTGATGCTTGGAGACGTAATTTTGTAACCGATGAGGAAAAATATTTTTCCGCTTGCGTTTTAGACTCACTTATTTACCGTTCAAATTCTCAAACATATTCACTCATTAATCAGATGCTTTATAAAAATCTGAATAACATGTTTAGAATTTTAGGAGAACCCGATTTGCAAAATTTCCCTTCATGTTTAATTGATAGAAAGACTGACCCTTTAGTAAGATTAGTCCCAGCTATTACACCATCATCTCCTGTTACAAAAAGTTCTAATGAAATTTTGCGTTTTATGAAAAGGCACTTTCGTGTATGGGAAAATTGGATAGTTAATCCTTGGAATATTGAAGATGAAATAAAAACAGGGGTTCGTGCATTTATTTTCATTGATGACTTTTTGGGAACTGGGCATCAATTTGAAGAAGCAATTATTTACTCAAATTTATCAGGTGTTATAAAAAATAACTTGATTGTTTATGCGCCATTGACTGCACATGCAGAAGGGATTTCATACTTACATGGAAACTATCCTCAACTGAAAATTACTTACTCGGAAAAACTGGAAAAAACTTCTCATTCGTTTTTTAGTAATTATTTTCAGCACGAACAAAACGAAGCCAAAGCGTTTTATATTGATATGCTTTCTAAAAGAGGTATTACTCCTGGAATAGGAAATCAATATGGATACGGTGATATGGAATTGACATTTGCATTTGAACATGCGGCTCCTGATAACTCCTTACAAGTTTTACATGAGAGACATGATAATTGGGTTCCACTCTTTAATCGTTAATTAGATAGAAAATGAACATTGTAGAAAATTCAATAGCACAAAATAGAGCAGAAGAATTGGGCTATGACCTTTGGGAAGACTTTGTTATTCCACCATTTTACGATGGACTAGATTTGTTAACCGCAAAAAAGCCAAGAGTTGTTGTCGGGGGAAGGGGATGTGGCAAAACCAGTCTGCTACGTTATTTGTGCCATCAAACACAATTTTCAAGTAAGAGAAGTAAGATAACTGAAACTGATATTTTAAATATTGGAATTTATTGGAGAGTAGATACACAATTTGCAAAGATGCTTTCTAAAAGGGGCTTTGAGGATGATTCATGGAATAGAGCATTTGAACATCTTTCAGTGTTGATGATGTGTCAAGAGATTTTAAAAAGTTTGGAGAGTATTGCTAATTCATCTTTTGAACAGTTTGAAAGTAGCGACTTAAGTTCTTTTGACTTTTCAATATTGAATAGTTTTCGTAGCGAAGTCCCCTCAGATTTTGCTGAATTGAAAAAATTTATTAGGAGAGAAATAAATTATTTTCAGACATGGGCTGGCAGCATTAGAACAACAAAGCAGCCTATATTTTTTCCTTTGAAGTTTGTTAAAGAACTTGTTGCAGAAATAAAAAGTCAGAATGATTTATTTAAAAGTACTGACTATTTGGTTTATGTGGATGAATATGAAAATTTATTAGTTGACCAGCAAAGGTTAATAAACACTTGGATGAAGCATAGTGAGATGCCATTGATTTTCAATCTTGCGATGAAGCCTAATTCGTTTTTAGAGAAGAACACAATCGGAAATGAGCCAATTGCTGAAACACATGATTATAGAGAATATAATTTAGAAGACTACTATGAGAAAATAAATTTTGAAGTTTTTGCTGCTGAAATATTATTTCTTCGTTTATGGAAAAATGATAACACATTTAAAATCCCGATTCTGCCTGAGGAGTTAAGAAGTACAGAAACGGATATACTTGATAAAAGAAAGTCCGACCCCTATAAAAAAAGGGTTTTGAGTGCAGCTAAAGATTTTTTACCTAGTACTTCTGTTGATGAAATGTCAAAAGATGTATTTACTGATGGTACTTTATACAATCGTCTGAAAGAGTTAATACGAAGGGCAATAAAAAATAATAATCTTAGAGGCGATGTTGAAGATTTTTTAATTCCAGAGTTTCCGCAAGCTGGTGTAATTGTTCCTGCGTTACTGAATAGAGCTACATCGACTGAAGAAATATTAAAGGAAATTGAAAAGTTGAAGTTAGGCAACGAAAATAAGTTCACTGGCACAACAGACTGGATACATAATAATCTGTTTGGATGCCTTTTATTAATCTATGAACCACTTGGTAGATTCTGTCCGATTTATTCAGGGTATGAAGCGTTTTGTTTAATGTCAAGAACAAACCTGAGACATTTCTTAGAGCTTTGTTACAAGTCAATTGCAAATGAACTTTTGAATAGCAATAAAAAAGCATTAAAGACAATCAGCATTAGGTCTCAAGCCGAAGCATCAAAACAAGCAAGTTCAACTTTCTTGAGGGAAGTGAAGAATTTTGGAAATGATGGAAACAAACTGCACACCTTTGTGCTTCGTATTGGAACTTATTTTAGTTATGCCCACAAGAAACCTACACAAAGTGAACCTGAACAAAACCATTTTAGTATCAGAGGGAATCGTTCAATAGAACTGAATAGATTTATGGATGATGCTGTAAAGTGGTCAGTGCTTTACGAAAGTAGAATAACAAAACAAAAAGGTGGGGAAAACAAGGCTGAATCAGAAGATTTTGAATACATATTGAATCCCATTTATGCTCCATACTTCCATATAAGCTACAGAAAGAAGAGGAGTGTTCAATTTAGCGGTGACGAAATGAATACTATTGTATTTGGCGATTTCAAGGAGTTTCAGAGTTACATGGACAAAGTATTAAAGAGTTGGAAAATATCTCCAGCCGATACAACAATTAATCTATTTACGCAATTGGAAAGTTGAGCCTATGAATATTAAAATGCAATTTGCCGACGAGCCTGACAAATTATCCCATGATAAATGGGATTTATCTTTTATTGGTGAGGCTATTGATGAAAGAGGTTTAAAAGCACTTGAATATATTACTGCAAACACAAGTAAGAATATATCTTTTGAATACATACCTAAAGAGTTTAAAACGAGATTTGATACTGACATTCTTGATAAGGACGACATTGTAAAATATTTAGCTTTCACAAATGGAAAAAGAGTATTGGTAGATTCAACAACTTTAAATTTCGCTGAGATTTTAATTTTAACTCAGGCTTTAATAGAGGTTGGTGTAAAAGATATTGAAATTTTATATGTTGAGCCAGTCAAGTACAATCGAAAAAGTAAAGGCGTTGATATTCTTCACAAGAGAGATTTTGAACTTTCGGAAGGAATTGTCGGTTATGAAGCTATTCCGGGTCATGCACTTTTGGTAACTAATGAAATCTCACAAAAAGTAGTTTTCTTATGTGGATTTGAGGCTGAACGAATTGATAGAGCTTTAGAAGATTCTCAAATTAGCGGTGCAAATTGCTCATGTATTTTTGGAGTACCAGCATTCAGCCCTGGATTTGAAATGGATTCATTTGACAACAATATCTCAGTAATAAAAGAGAGAAAGATTTCTGGGGGAATAAATTTTTGCGGTGCGACAAATCCTCTAGCTGTTTTGCAAACCCTTGAAGAAATGTTTAAAGGTCTTGATGAAGATGAGCAAATGTTTGTTGTCCCTTTAGCGACAAAACCTATGAATATCGGTGCTTGTTTATTTTTATTAAGTAAGCCAAAAGATAAAGTCGCAGTTCTTTATGACCACCCTAAAGAGATAAAAGGAAAAGCTATTGAAATTGCGAATTGGCATTTGTTTAATATAAATCTTAGTTAGCATGGATATATTAGGTAGATATTATACAGCCGATATTATTTCAACTTTGTTAATCAACAATCTTGAAACAAGTAAGCCAAAAAGAATACTTGATTTAGGTGTCGGTGATGCTTCGTTGACTATTGCTGCATACGCAAGATGGGAAAAAGCAAAATATTTCGCTACTGAAATTGAACCAAAGAAAGCAGTTGCTATTGAAAAGAAACTTGCTTTTATTAAGGTTCTTAACTGTGATACGCTTCAACCTAATGCTTCAACTAAACTGAAGGTGAAATTTGGCTCCATTGATATTGCAATTTGCAATCCTCCGTATGTCAGAGTTGAGAATAAAGAAAAGTACAACGGACTTTTCAAGTCCGTTGGCTGCAAAAATTTCAGCAACCTTTCTAGGATAACATCCGAGATTGTTTTTTTTGCTCACAACTTAAAACTTCTAAAGCATGATGGTGAACTTGGAATTATTGTTTCGGATAGTTTGATTACAGGAAAAGAATTCAAGATTTTTAGAGAAACTATTTTTGAAAAGTTTAATGTTCGTAGAATCATTCAACTACCCGACAATGTTTTTAATAAAACTGAGGCACGAACTCATATTATTTTTATTAGCAAGACTAAATCAACGAACAAAACTTGTGAATTACTTACCTCAAACATTCAAGGAGAATTGTCTAAAAAAATAATTGTTGCTAACAATCTTTTGATTGACAGAATGGATTATCAGTTTCACAGTGCAGACATTCATCCTAAAGCTGGAACAAAGACTTTAAAACAAATCGGTGCTGTGATTAAGAGAGGGAAGTTTTCTTATAAAGAATTGAGGGAATCAAAACTTTCATTTTTTCATTCGGTTCATTTTAAGGAAAACGGTATAAACATCTGCTTTGATAAACCAGTCGCAAAAAAGCATCATAGCTATTCAGCAAACGAAGGAGATATTTTAATGTGTCGTGTCGGTAAAAGAGTCGTTGGTAAAATCGCAATTGTAAAGTTTGGCAGAGTTGTCAATAGTGATTGTATTTATAGAATTACGGTACCTAAGCATTATCGTCAAGTTTTATTGAAGTCGCTTCGGTCAGAAGAAGGCAAAGCATGGTTGCATGCTTTCGCTCATGGTGTTTGTTCCCAAGTAATAAGCAAGTCAGATTTAGAAAACTTTCCCATATTCTATTTGTAGGTCAGGCGCATTTGAAAGGCACAAAGCCGCATTGACGGGAGGACAATAAGCAAAGTTTCTAATAGCCAACGACCCCACTAGCGCCCAGTGTTCCTCCTGAAATCATTAAAACAAAATGAAATCACATTGGGATCTGGTTCCGTATTAATTGTACCTCACTGGCGCCCAGTGTTCCTCCTAAATCACTAAAACAAAACGAAATTACATTGGGATCATTGGTACCGTACTAATTCTACCGGACTGAGACCGATTCACCAAACTCCGACCCCGCCTGTGTCCTCACGGTCCGAAATATTTCGTTCCGGCGAGATTTCTGCAGTATGCTTCTTAACCTATCTGTTTCTCTCATAATTATAAAATTATCTTAAAGCTTTTCCTTATTGACCCGGGAAGCAAAAGACAGCATTATATTCAGGATACAAAACCCCCGCATTATGAAAATTATAGTAATTGCTCTCCTGCTTATTATTTCCTTACAATCGCCGGCACAAAAAAGAAAAACATATTTTCCGGTATGGACATTTCAGCAGAGCAATATTTGTATCAACGGCATTTCAGCAGGCCTGTGGAATTTTAAAGAAGACAGGAATACGGTAACAAACGGCATCAGGCTTTCACTTATTGGTGAAGGAATCATTGCTCCCTTCGCCCCCTACTCACCCTCGCTG
>JANMKG010000011.1:0-8734 GCA_031371915.1 Chitinophagaceae bacterium
GCATTCCAGGTATTAAAACTTTTACCGGCGTAGCGGATGCCCTGGTTTACCGAGGCGCTTGTCCATTCTTCCAAAATAATACAGCTGTCAAGGATCAGGCTGACTTTACTGTCTCCTGCTTTCTGGCCATTCAATCCGAATGCCTCCCATTCACCGATCCAGAAATCAAACTGGCGGTATTCAGGACCGCTACAGGGCCGTTGTGACCATATAGCAGATGATAAACAGGTCACGACAAGTAACAGGACTATTTTTCTCATGCTAGTTTTTTAAGACAGACAGTCCCGGGGTGTAATTAGCTGAATCGCTTATCCCTGTTTATTGCCATACATATACAATAAAAAACCGCCCCACAGAAGCAGGACGGAATTTATAAGTATAGCCAATAAACGTTCTTCTTAATTGCCACCACCACCGGGAGGGCGTTGGGGACGCATAGAAGGTTCAATCTTTTCTTTCCAAATGGCGTACTGTTCCGCTGAAAGGATCGCTTTGATCATTTCATCGCGGGCATCGGAGAATTTCTTCATTTCCGCCATCATGGTCTCACGATCCGGCATTGACCCGCCGGACATGAATTCTTCCCTTTTTTTATCCTGTGCCTTGTACAGCACAACAAGGGCTGTATCCAGTGGTGCCAGTCTTGCAGGCTCCAGTTTAAAGGCGCTGTCCAGTTTTGCATGGATAACAGCCGCTCTTTCTTCCGGGGTACGACGGGGGTAACCACCGCCCTGGGCAGATACGGTAACCACTGCGGTAAAAGAAGCCAGCAGCAGGAAAACAATTTTTTTCATTATGGATTTTTTAACTGGTAAATAATAAATAGCCGTTTAATATGACGGGGGTTCAGGGTAAAACATGCGGAGCCGGGCGGGTTATTTTCCGGCCTGCCATTTGCCCGAGATCGGGTATCTTGCAGCTCCTTAATTATCAAAAAGCATATGGAATACAGTAAACTTGTTGCCGTGACCGGGTTACCGGGGTTATTTGAACTGATCAACAGCAAAACAGACGGGGCGATCGTCCGCTCCCTGGATGATAAAACGACCCGTTTTGTATCCAGCCGGGTCCATAATTTTTCCCACCTTGAAAGTATTGAAGTGTATACTGTCCGGGATAATGTGAACCTGGTTGATCTTTTTAACAGTATGGACAAAGCAGGCGGAAAATTACCCGACGAAAAAGACGCGGCCGCGGTAAAAAAATATTTTGAAAAAGTATACCCCGATATGGATTTTGAAAGGGTATATGCCAGCGATATGAAGAAAATGGTCAAATGGTTTGACGTTCTCAAAAAGAACAACGTGGAGATCAAACTTTCTGAACAACCGGAAGAAGAGGCCGAAGAGGTAGCTGCGGAACCAGTAGCTGAAGAAAAACCGGTAAAGAAAACTGCTACGAAGAAAAAAGAGCCCTCGGCAGAAAAAGCAGTTGCCGAAAAGCCAAAGAAAGTCGCGGCAAAGAAAAAAGCGGAATAACTTTTACTACCAGGAATGTGGAAGTATAGAAATGAATTTATTCATTCTTTATTTCCACATTTTTCACATTCACCCATTTCCCATTATGAAATACAGTGCGGATATACAAAAATTGCCCCGTCATTTTTTACCAGCCGATTTTTTAATCACCAACTGGGAGAGCATCGAGCCTTATTTAAAAGACCTCGAAGCAAGGGTCCTCAATTCTCCCGCTGACCTGGAACAATGGCTGAAAGATACCAGTGAACTGGAAGCCGTGATCAGCGAAGATGCCTGCTGGAGGCAGATCAAAATGACCTGTGACACGGAGAACAAAGAATATGAATCGGCTTTCACTTTCTTTATGATGGAGATCCAGCCAAAGATCCAGCCTTACTCAGACAGGCTGAATAAAAAATTAATTGAATGCCCTTTTACCAAAGACCTTGACCAGGCTCTTTACTTTACTTACCTGCGTAACGTAAAAAAGAATATTGACCTTTTCCGGGAAGAGAATATTCCCTTGCAGGCGGAGCTAAATGTTATGCAGCAGCAGTTTGGGGTAATCTCCGGAAAAATGACGGTTGTTGTGAACGGCCAGGAGTATACATTACAGCAGGCCGCGAGGTTCCTCGAAGACCCTGACCGCAACCTGCGGGAAGAAGTTTACCGAAAGATCAATAACAGGAGACTGGAAGATAAACAGGAGCTGAATAAATTATTTTCTTCATTGCTGCAGAAACGTAACCAGGTAGCCATCAATACAGGTTTTAAAAATTTCCGGGATTACCGTTTTATAGAACTTGGAAGATTTGATTACAGTAAAGAGGATTGCTACCAGTTCCATGAAGCTGTCAAATTGCACGTGATGCCGCTGGTCAACCAGCTGTATGAATACAAAAAGAAAAAACTGGGCCTGGCTATTTTACGTCCCTGGGATGTGGAAGCGGAGCCCGCAGGAGTACAACCCCTTCGCCCTTTTAAGAACGGCGAAGAGTTAACAGAAAAAACAATTGCCTGTTTTGATAAACTTGGAACTTTTTTTGGCGATTGTCTTCGTAAGATGAGCGCTATGGGTCATCTTGACCTGGAGAGCAGGAAAGGTAAAGCCCCGGGTGGTTATAATTGTCCCCTTGCTGAGAGCGGCGCTCCTTTTATATTTATGAACGCGGCAGGACAACTGGATGATGTGACCACCATGGTGCATGAAGGTGGTCATGCTGTTCACTCTTTCTTATCCCACCAACTGGAATTGACCGGGTTTAAAGAATACCCCACCGAAATAGCAGAAGTTGCCAGTATGGCCATGGAGCTTTTCAGTATGGATAAATGGGATGTTTTTTTTGATAAGAGCGAAGAACTGACCCGTGCCAAAGAGCAGCAACTGGAGAGGGTCATTACGATCTTTCCCTGGATCGCCACGATCGATAAATTCCAGCATTGGGTGTATGAACACCCTGCGCATACAGAACAGGAGAGATCCGATCAATGGTTAATCATCCTGGAAGAATTTACTTCCCCGGTCATTGATTTCTCCGGGCTGGAAGAATATCGTCGTTTTGCCTGGCAACGTCAGTTACACCTGTTTGAAGTCCCTTTTTACTATATAGAATACGGTATAGCCCAATTAGGCGCCATTGGCTTATGGCAGCAATACAAACAGGATCCTGCTAAAGCAATTAATAATTATATAGCAGCCCTTAGCCTTGGTGGCACCCGGACACTTCCTGAACTATTTAATGCGGCGGGTTTGCAACTCGATCTTTCCCCGGGACATATCAGCCAGTTAATGCTATTTGTTAAAAAAGAGATGGAAAAGCTGTAGCAGGAAAAAAATACCACTAAAGTGGTATGGAGGAAATTCGGAAATATGGGAGCCAGCACTTATTTTTGATTCAGAATCATAACTGCGGTCAAACGCAGTTTCACATAGCTACTAATCAGAGCCTTAACCAAAAAGTCCCGATGTTTCTACATCGGGGCTTTGTTTTTGCCCCTGTCCCTAAAGGGGGAACTTAGATCGATCAGGACTGGCTACTTCAATTTATTTTGTGATTACTCTTCTGGGAAATAAAACTATTCTGTGAAATTTTCAAACCCCGAATGATTGTTGAGCCTAAGTTCCCCTTTAGGGGACAGGGGCTTACTTACAGTTTTTACAGATCCCCTCCACTACTACTTCTACATGACCAGCGGAATATCCTTTGGGTAATTTTATTTCAGGTGTCACTACATCATCAAGACAATAGGTGTTGGTGCAATTTGTACAGACAAAATGAATATGGTGATCGTGATGATGACCTTCGGAACATGCGTCTTTACAGAGTGCATAACGGATCGAATTATCTGCAGTCGGGATCGTATGTATAATTCCTTTATCAACAAAGGTCTGCAGCGTACGGTAAACGGTAACACGGTCAAATTTTTCGCCGGCTTTAGTTTCAATATCTCCATGCGCCAGCGCACCCGGCTGTTCCAGGAAAAGTTGCAGAATTTTTTTCCTGCTATCTGTTATGCTCAGGCTGTTACGCTTCAGTAAACCGGCGATCTGTTTATCCATTTGTAGTAATAATTGCTTCGACATAGTAATAACAGTCTTTCACATTAAAAGTTGTTTATTTTTCGTTCAGCAATTTTCTTGCATCCCTGATCAGCTCCCTGACCTCGCTTTGCCTCAGTCCATCATAGATCTTTCTCACATCCCCTTTTTTATCCACCAGCGCCCATAACTGCGAGTGCATAAAATCGTCATCCAGGCTTACGAGGTTATCCGCCGGATCATCGATCGTGTAACTTACCCTTGCCATATTGTAGAGGCTGTCTTTCCTGCCAGTGAGGAATATCCATTTTTTAGTATCCACCCCAAGAGAGTCGGCGTATTTTTTCATCTGTGCCACTGAATCGTTGTCCGGGTCACAGGTATGGGATAATATCAGAAAATCTTTTTCATTCTTAAAAGCCTCATAAACCAGTTTCATATTATTATTCATCCTCGGGCAGATCCCTTTACAGGTCGTAAAGAAATATTCGGCTACATAGACCTTACCAGCGACTTCCTTTTCTGTGAACTGTTGACCGTCCTGGGCGGTAAAAGAAAAAGGTCTTACATAGGAGACCGGGGGGCTGCTTTTTTTTGTAAACCCCGGGATAACAAATGATAGTACCAGGTAAAAAACAAGGGCCAGCGACACAAAAAAACCGATATAGAACAATTTCTTTTTTGACATAGTTCGTTATTCCGAGCAAAGTTACTGCTCAACCGCCACGCCACATCAAGAGCGCCTGTTATTTTGCAACATAGTTGCTTTTTCTTAACTTCGTCCCTGATGAAGGGGAAGGTAAACTGGGATGCATTAGGGATCGGGGCCTCTCTGGCCTGTGCTATACATTGTGCTTTGCTGCCGCTATTCCTGAGCAGCCTGCCGTTGTTTGGGATCAATATCATTCACCATGTGGGATTTGAAGTGGGTATGATACTGCTGGCGCTGGGTATTGGCAGCTACTCTTTGTACCATGGGTATAAAAAACATCATCATAGTCTTTTACCCCTGCTTCTTTTTTTTACTGGTTTTATTTTTCTTGTTATTAAGCAGTTCTTTCACCAATATGAAGGATGGCTCCTCATCCCGGCTGTCGTCCTGATCGTTCTTGCGCATATAATCAATTACCGGGCATGCAGGGTGCATAACCATGCACATGCTGATGACTGCGCGCATTAAGCCTTATTTCAACACAGAGATACAGAGTTAAGGAGTTTCACAGAGTAGTTTTTTCTCTGTGTAGCACTGTTTCTACGTGACTCTGTGTTGAAAAGCGCGATCTCATGCTGTTCTGGTAATTACTTGTTTTTTATTTAACTTGAAAAAAATTACATGAAAAATATATTTGTTGCGGTCTGCCTTTTACTAAGCTCGTCCTTGTTTTCACAATCAAAGGATGAACTGGCCATCCGTAAATTAATGTCAGAGCAGAATGCCGCCTGGAACCGGGGCGACATCGATCATTTCATGAAAGGTTATTGGGAAAATGATTCGCTGATGTTTATTGGAAAAAGTGGTGTTACCTATGGATGGACCAATACACTAAACAACTATAAGAAAGGTTACCCGGATACGGCGTCCATGGGGAAACTTACCTTCACACTGATACAGGTTAAAAAATTATCAGGGGAGTATTACCATGTAACCGGTAAATGGTTCCTCGAACGTTCGGTCGGTGATGTCGGTGGACACTTTACCCTGCTCTTGCGGAAGATAAATGGTCGCTGGGTCATCATTTCCGATCACAGCAGCTAAGTTTTTCATTCATCTTTCCAGTTCCTGTATAAATAGCGGATCAACAGCAATAAGGTGCCCAGCATACCAGCATAAAAAAGGATATTATAGATCACCGGTTGGCCATTAAAGTAACCGAGTTTATAATAAATACCGGCGGTGGCACAGGCCATCATCCAAAATAACCCAAGAGAAACAGAGTTAAGGATCTTGAGAAAGAATTTTTTTACACCGGGGTCCCAGTTTCTTTGCTCTTCCATGATTCGATTCAAGTTAGTGTTTATGGTTTATAGTTTGGGGTTTATGGTTCCCTAAGCCTGAAAATTTTTCAATATTCGGAAACCAACAATAAACTATCAACCAAAAACAATAAACCCTTTTAGTTTATGAGCAGGGCTCTGAATTCAGTACTGTCACCTTTAAAAACATTGAAATCCACTTTATAGACGATCCCGTTGACCCGGCCTTCATCACTGTGCTGCCAAAAGCTCCAGCTCCTGCCGATCCGGGGTTCCTTTAACTGGTAATAATGAGCTACCCACAAAGGATAGTTGTCAAATTCGGGGCCCAGGTTTCTTTTGTAAAAATCAACATTGGTGTAAATGATCGGTTTTACACCGTAATGATTTTCTACGATATCCAGCCACTCTTTAATTTCTTTTTTGAATTCAGTAACGCTGTTTCCGTTTAGCTGTTCGACATCTACTACAGGCGGCATATCTCCCGGCTCCAGTTCGACTTTGTCAATGAAATTTTCTGCCTGCATCCTTCCGTCTTTAGACCCAATAAAAAAATGATACGCCCCTCTTATAATTTCATTATCCTTTGATTTTTTCCAGTTGCGTTTAAAATTGGGATCCGTGTTTGCGATCCCTTCTGTTGCTTTGATAAATGCAAAGCCCAACTGGATCTCTTTTACTTTCATCGACTTTACTTCTTCCCAGGCAACGATGGACTGGTATTTGGATACATCAATACCATGAATAGAATAATTTTCAGGGATAGCAATACCGAATTCCGGGTAACGGGTAAATTTTGCCTTGCGGTAGCGTGCCCATTGATAGATCATCCAGGAGCCCGCGGCGATGACAGCTACGGCGAAGATGATGAATACAATACGGCGGATCCTTTTTTTTGTTTTGCGGGAAGGCATGACAGGTGGCATTCTGTTCCAGTAAGCAACAGAACAAATATAACAGCACACGCCCTTGTAAAATGTTAATTCAGCAAATACTTAAGCTATTAAAATGAAATCTTAGTCCCCAGTGTTGCGTAAAACATAGGCTTTCCTCTTTCAGAAAGGTCAGGACGATCGGGTACGGTGATCAAATTTTGTGGTACCACATAGGCCGGGTTGAATATCACCTGGCATTTCCCTTTTGCAAAAACCACCGGGACGGAAAGTTCATAAGAGAGAATATTGAAATTACTGACCTGCTGCCTGATCTCCTGTTGTACACCCGGGAACCATAGAAACCCACTTTTTTGGTAAGAGGTTTTCGTGAACTGCTGTGTCCCGGCATTCACGTACGCCGAAGGATCGATAACCAAAACAGACTGGGTGGATAGTTCAACACGAAAAATATGATCAAGCCCGGCAGTAACTCCATAATCCAGTTTGTCACTTAGTTTTACATCAGCTCCTCCTGTAAGGTTGATCATTTTATTCAACCAGGTATAGGTCGCCGCTGCCTGTGCCTTTAATGCCGACTGGACAAGCTGGCTGCTATTTTTATAAACAGGTTTTACAAAATAGATATTGCTGCTATATACATTCTCCTTCGCAAAACGAAGTCCTACGGTGGCTACCGAACCCGCGTACTCAAACCCCGCAGCTTTATTGATCACAAAAACAGGCGCTGCCGTGATATAGAGATTTTTGTTGAACCAGCATTCTGCAACAGGGAACAACCCACTGCTTCTTAAACTATCTGTTCTTCCATAATAATTCAGGCCACTATTGTAATAAACTCCCAGTTTGAATTTTGGATGGGTCCCGGAGTTGGTCGAATCCGCCTGGGCGAACACAATCATCGACAGCAATAGGGTAAACAAAGTAAAAACAGTATAACAAATACGTTTCATAAGACCTGATTTGCTATGAAAAAATTGCCCTCCCTTATACAGGGAGGGCGGGTATGCTTAAGTCTACGGATTATTGCTTCGTGACGGTTGCTTTGGTTTCTGTTTTAGCTTCTGCAGCTACATTGGCACTCGCAGAAGGTTTTACAGAACTTACTGTTTGTTTTGTTGCCTGGACATCTGACTTAACAGTAGTTTCTGTTTTGGCCTTTACCGCTTTTGTCGTTTCTACGGTAGCTGAGGTTTTATTTTCCGCATTTGCCGTCACAGCGGCGGATGCAGATTCAGCCTTATCAATTACTTTGCTTCCGTCGATCTGTACACCCGCTTCGGCAGAAGTATTTGTATTTACGGAACCCTGGGCTGAATTATTTCCTGTTTGAACATTACCGCTCGTAGCAGAAGGTGTACTAAGACCTGCGCCGGCTTTTACATCGGCACTGTTCTTTACATCATTCTTTACTTTCCCTGAAGTACTGACCGCTTGTTTGCCGGTCGCATTTACTGCGTTTCCAGATCCGGTTTTTAACTCCGTAGTTTTACTAACGGTTGCGGACACGGTGCTTTTTGTTGCAGCGGATGCAGCGTTGGTTGTCTGGGTTACGATCGCCGTATTGGCAGAAGCATTAACGGCAGCCTGTGTTGTTGAGCTTACGCCCAGGCCCAGCTGACCAAAAGCAAGAGAGGTCGTTAATGTTGCAAGGGTTAAGGCAATTGTTTTTTGAATCGTCTTCATAGCTAATTGTTTTAGATGAATAAATAAAAATATATACTGTACAGACTTTACGGCTGATACATACGACCCGGCCCGGTTCTATGGATTGGTTAAATCAAAATTCCTGTTTATTGGTCCAGGAATGTGTGGTGGCTAAACGATAGCAGGGGAATATTACTATTCGGAACCTGCAGTGGTGCTAGATA
>JANMKG010000013.1:0-10896 GCA_031371915.1 Chitinophagaceae bacterium
CACTGCGATATTGGCAAAGGCCTTACCGGAGAAAACATTTTTCTTTACAACAAAACCATTGCCTGTATCCGGTAAGGCCACCGCGCCGGATACAAGTCCAGCTTTTAACCGAACGGAGAGACGGGGTGCAATGGCTTTCCCGTCAACATTATTCGAAAAGATGATCACCGTAGCACCACTTGCTTCGGCCACTTGTGCAATGGCATTTGTATAGACCTGCGCATCCAGGTGATCAAGTGTGTGATCATTTACATGGTGAATTCTGGTTACTCCATATTTGCCCAGTGCGGCAAGATCTTCCGTAACAGTGCCGAGTACAACACCTTCAGCTGCAGTTCCTAGTTGCTCTGCCACCTTAGCGCCATAAGTCAATACTTCCAGCGAGGCTTTTTTTACATGACCATCGGCAGAATCTATGAATATCAATACAGACATGTGATTAGTTTATTGTTTGTAGTTTATTGTTTGTGGTTGTGATCAGTCATTTATACCGGGCATTCACTTTGGGTCTTTCACTTTCTTATTCCTTATTCCTCATTTCTTATTTTTTATTCTCAGATGGCTTTTGCTTCTTCATGTAACAACCTCACGAGCTCTGCTACATTATCAGGAGCCACCAGTTTCACACCGGCTTTTGCAGGAGGCAGGCCAAAACCAGCGACCGTTGTGAGTGCATCCGCGGTAACTGGTTCCACTACTTTCAATGGTTTTGTCCGGGCCGCCATGATGCCCCGCATATTCGGGATCCTAGCTTCTGCCATTCCTTTCTGGCAACTGACGGTCAAAGGAAGTGCGGCCTCGCAAACTTCTTCACCCCCTTCTATTTCACGCGTCACCGTAGCAGTGCTTCCCACAAGTTCGAATTTGGTGGCCAGTGCTATATAGGGTTGGTCCAGTAATTCCGCGACCATACCACCGATAGAAGAACCATTATAATCGATCGTCTCTTTCCCTGTAAAGACCAGGTCATATGCTCCCTCTTTTGCAATGGCAGCAATCTGCGAAGCAATATAATAACTGTCGTGGCTGTCGGCATTTACCCGGATAGCTTCATCACCTCCCAACGCAAGAGCTTTGCGGATAATAGGGTCCGCGTCAGCTCCTCCTACAGTCACCAGGTGGATCGTAGCGGAAGTGTCTTTTTCTTTTAATTCGATGGCCCGCACCAACGCATACCATTCATCATAAGGATTGATGATCCATTGTACACCATTGACATCGAATTTCGTGTTGTTATCGGTGAAAGCTATTTTTGCCGTGGTGTCCGGCGTTTTGCTGATACAAACTAAGATCTTCATATTTTATGTTTTATCACCCCGGGCTTCGCGGGGGAAAAGGTTGTTTATGCAACTAAAGCAAAGATAAGATGAGATAATTAATAATTAATAATAAATAATTAAGAATTTTTACAGTGGACAGGATCGAAAAGTTGAAAGAATTTCTGAAAGCTAATCCGCAGGATAGTTTTGTAAAGCATGCAATGGCATTAGAATATATTAAGAGAGGGGATGATGAAACGGCCCGGTTATTTTTCCAGGAAATAATCAACTTCGAACCGGGCTATATCGGGACCTATTACCATCTAGCAAAGTTGCTGGAACGGAATGACCAGGCAGAAGAAGCGATCAGGATATATGAGAAAGGAATGGAGGAAGCAAAAAAAGCAGGCGATAACCATTCCTACGGGGAATTGCGAGGTGCGTATGAAGAGTTTATTTTTTAAAACGGAAGCGTTAGGGAATATGGACTTACTGGATAAATTCATAGCGCGTATAGAGAAAACACATCTTTTCTCTTCAAAAGATAAATTACTCCTGGCCGTCAGCGGGGGTGTAGATTCTGTTGTTTTATGTGAACTATGCAAACAAGCCGGTTATGATTTGGCAATCGCTCATTGCAATTTTCAATTGAGAGGAGAGGAGAGTGAACGGGATGAGCAGTTTGTGAGAAATCTTGCCGGTAAATACGGAGTTGATATTTTCGTAAAAAAATTTGATACTGAAAAATATGCCGGTGAAAACAAGCTATCTATCCAGGAAGCTGCAAGGGAGCTCAGGTATGGATGGTTCGCGGAATTAGTGCAGGGTCAATTGTTAATAGTGAATAGTCAATCCGCGACCCCCGCTCACCACTCACCACTCACCACTCACCTCCTTACCGCCCACCACGCCGATGATAACAACGAAACCCTCCTGATGAATTTCTTCCGCGGAACCGGTTTACATGGCCTTACGGGTATTCCCCCTTCTGTAAATTATATTCGGAGACCTTTATTAAATTTTTCCAAGGACGAGTTACTTGCTTTCGCGAAAGAGAACAACCTGGAATTTGTGAAAGATTCCTCCAACCAGTCTTCCAAATACACCCGGAATTTTTTTCGCAACGAGATCATCCCGGCCATCAGCAAAGTGTACCCGCTGGTAAAAGAGAACTTGCAGGATAATATCGGGCGTTTCAAAGAAACAGAGAAACTATACCTTTTATCCGTAGAGGCTTTGAAAAAGAAACTTTGCCGGGTTAAAGGAAAAGAGGTCCACATCCCGGTTCTGCAACTGATGGCATACAATAACCGGGCGCTGGTCTACGAGATCATTTCTGGTTATGGTTTCCAGGAAAAGCAGGTAGAAGAAGTTTTTAAACTGGCTCAAAGTGATTCAGGTAAATATATCCAGTCACCCGGGAATACTTACCGGATCATCAAACACCGGCACTGGTTCATTATCAGCCCCACAGCCTCCACCCAGGCGTGGAATATCATTATAGAAGAGAACGATAAAGAAATTTCATTTCCAGGAGGAACATTGCAATTTGAAACGACTCCAACCAAAAACCAACAACCACAAACCACAAACTCCGAAGCCTGTCTTGATGCAAAAGCCATCAGCTTTCCTCTCTTGTTTCGTAAATGGAAAACGGGCGACTATTTCTACCCGCTGGGGATGAAGAAAAAAAAGAAGATCAATCGTTTCCTGATTGACCTGAAACTATCGTCGACCGCTAAAGAAAATGTTTGGGTGATCGAAAGTGAGCAGCGAATCATCTGGGTAGTGGGACACCGGATCGATGAACGATTTAAAGTAACGGAAAAGACCAGTAACCTGCTACGGGTTACAAGAAGGGAGAAAGGGCTTTGAAGCCTGCAACTGTTCTTTAAAATTCTCCACGATATTGACCTCGGTGAAAAGAGTTACGGCAAGATAAGTAAACACCAGGCCGAATATAGCTCCCCATAAATGCGCGCCATGGTTGATCCTTCCGCCGCCTTTTCTATCGAGGTAAGCTGATACGACAAGGTATATCACCGCGAAAATATAACCGGGTATTTGTACGCCGGGGATAAAAATGATCCCTACACCAAGCTTGGGTAATAATAAAATACTTGAAAAAACAACAGCGGATACCGCGCCCGAAGCACCCAGGCTCCTGAACTGGTAATCGTTCCGGTGTTTGATGATATCCGGGAGGCTGGCAATGATGAGTCCGCTGAGATAAAGAAGAAGGAATACCCATTTCCCCATTACACCAAAGAAACAGGCATTGCTGAATAAAGCTGTCTCCACCGCTTCCCCGAAAGAATAGAGTGCCAGCATATTGAAAATAAGATGACCCGGATCGGCATGAATGAGCCCATGGGTCACCAGCCGGTACCATTGACCTCTTTTAACAGCAGGAGGATAGAAAATAAGATCCTCGATGATCTTTGGGTTGTTGAAACCACCGATAGAAACAAGACAGGTAATGATAACAATGATGAGCGTGATAGACAGGTCCATTGATACAGCCGATTAAAACCGAAAATAGCTATTATTTGTGATGATATTTTTCATTTTTGAGGATGGTACAGGCGCGGTACACTTGTTCTGCAAGGATCAGTCTCACTAACTGGTGCGGGAAGACTAACTCGGAAAGACTCCATACAACACCGGCTCTTTTTATGACCGCCTCATCAAGACCATAAGCTCCACCGACCAGGAAGACCAGTTGTTTTGTACTTTCATTGGCCCTTGCCTGGATAATTTTTGCCAGCCCTTCTGAATTGAATTGCTTGCCTCTTTCATCCAGTGCCACCAGGTAATCTTCTTTGTTCAGCCATCCCAGAATGATCTCGCCTTCTTTTTTTTTCAGGTCCATCTCGCTCATCATCCCGGAATTTTTTGGAAGAGGGACCAGGGTCCATTCAACTTTGTAATAACGGGCGATCCGTTTGGTGAATTCTTCTACCCCTGTTTTTACATAGGGTTCATGAGCTTTGCCAACTGACCAGAAACAGATCTTCATATTGTAAATGTAGAACCTCACCCCCACAAAATTGCCTGAACCTCACCCCAAGTTTTATTTCATTAATGAACGGGCTAATATTCAAAATCCCCCTCTCCTAAGGAGAGGGGGATTTTGGGTTCAATCTCGTTTAATAACGAAGAGTGATAGGGGGTGAGGTGTTATTTTATCTCGTAATCTTTTTTAAACGACATCAGCGTCGAGCGGTACAGTACATTGGCCGTATCCAGCGAAGCTGCTTTCACATAATACTGGTAAGCTTCGGAAAGGTAATGGGCATCTTCCAGCATGAACGCTAAGCGATAAGCCTGTTCAGCCGGGGCTTCATAAGCGGATACCTGGCTTTTCAGGTTATTTAGAACTGTGTTGAATTGATCCTTTGAAACATAGTTGAATATTTTCAGGTCATCGTTTTCTTGTCCTTTTACGGCAGCTGTCCAGAGATAAGAACTACCGATACTCAGCTTGTTAATAAAAGAAGAGATGGAAATTTTCATCTTGTTCACGGTTGTCTTGAAAAACGGCTCACTGATATTCTCTTTGTTATAGATTACCACCTCAAAATCTTTGTCATCTGAATAACATTTCCAGGAAAAGGGGAATTCTCCGGCGGTATAATTCATCGTATCCAACCGGGCATCGATCCAGATATTATTAACGTTCCGGCTGACCGCACCCACCGTATTCATATAAGCTTTACGGTTGCTGCCCGGTGAACCACTCGACTTGGTCATCGAAGCCCATACATATTTTACATAGTTGGCGCTGACAGAGCTGCTGCTGACCTTGCAGGAATCACCAAATTTGTTCAATGGGTAAGTACCGGCTTTGGTCAGCGTAAACATGGCGGCTTCATTGCAGATCAGGGTGACCGTACCACCGGCTGCTATTTTCAGCGTGGCATTGCTGTTAAGGGGCTTGCCCACTTTTGCCTTGCTTTCTACATTGTTTTCAACAACAGAGACATTTCCTTTAAAACTGTACAGCAGGAAATCATTCTGCGCAGAAGCTATCGCTGCTAAGGAACAGAAGAGGATGAGTAATGGTAACTTTTTCATCGTTTTGGGTTTAAGGTTTAAGAGTTATTAATGATGGTGTGGTTTAAACACCGTCTTATAATTAAATTTCTTATGCATCCAAACCGCCCAGGCTTCGTAAAAATAGATCACATCTACGGCCATTACAATCACTATCAAACTCAACTTCATATCTACCTTCAGACGATACTTGGTGAATAAATAGATGCCCAGCCACACAAATAAAATGGCTGTAAAAACCTGGACAAGTTTTGCTACTAAATGGAACCAAATATGGCTTTCAAGGTAATAACGGATAAAAAAGGACATAAATAGCCAACAAATAAGGATGGCGATTAGCACGTTTCCCCACAAAGGTAACTTTTTTACGTAGTCATTGTCCAAAGCCATCGAAATAATATTGGCATGGATGACGATCCCGTTCATATCGGGGATGGTTTTCCCATAGTACCGGTGGTTCATGGGAGTGAACTTCTTGTCAAGGATATCCGTTTCCTGGGTCGCTAGGTAGCCAAACAGAACGATCTTGCCTTTCAGGTAAGAACTGTCTATACCATCTTCCATAAGTGTCTGCCAGTGAATAGGGACATAGCCATTCAACCGCCGGGTGTAATTGATCATAGTCTGGTGGTTGCCCCTTTTCTTCAATTTTTTATAGGCGGTGGTATCATATAACTGTATGATACCTGCAGCGAATGATTTATACAGGGTTTTCTTATAGTCTTTTTCGAAAGGCTCATAAGTTCGGATCGGAGATAAGGAGTCGCAAAAAAAGTTCACAAATGCATACTGGGAGGCAGTTTTAATATAATCACCAGTAGTAGAGATCGTGTCGCCATCGGGACCGGTTAAAGCAAGTTCCTGGGCTACCACAAGATTGTTGTTACGTGCAAAAGCATCACTTAAAATAGAATCGCCGGTTGGATCTTTTGCCTCGTAAAACAAAGCATCCAGGGCCATAACTTTTGGTTGATAAGTAGCTGCTTTATTGATCATCATCCCGAGTTCCGCCCGGTTGGCCTGGTCAATATTGATGATCACGACCCTTGTATCGATCCTGGGTTCTTCTCCTACTTGCAATTTGGAATACGCTATATCATTGAAATCAAAGTCTTTCAGACCTAGCTTGATGGGGTTTAAGGAGCCAAGATTAAGAGGGATAGAGCCGAGAATGAAGATGAAAAGGAAGACCCAGATAGTAGCAAATATCGTATCCCGCTCAGTAAGATATTTGGTGAAATGATGAATTGTATGCCGGTGTACACGCCTGGCATGGTGGCTAATGTGCTTATGCAGTGGTTTCTTCATCCGTTGGTTTTGTAGTGGTTGGTTGTATGGTAATGATTTTATAATTGAGACCGGGGTTGCAACTTTTTAATCCTTAACATATCTCTATGTTTTCCCGGCAATGCGGGTTACCCCGAAAAGAAAGTTTTTTTGTGGGCAGATATTATAGTCATTCCCCTGTAAATCCGTATTTTAGTACGTCGAATTTATGCCAAAAAACCTATCCATAGTTCTTGGATGCCTCTTATTTGCGGCAACCTGCAACCAGGCATGGGCCCAGGCGCCACCCAAACCCCGGGATACTACGATCACCGGCCCCCAAACTTTTGCCATGATCATGGGGATATCCAAGTATAAATATGTTCGGCCACTGACCTATGCGGATAAGGATGCAGAAATGTTCCGTGACTTTCTTAAATCACCTGCCGGGGGCAAATTACCAGACGATAATATTTATACGCTGCTGAATGAGCAGGCGACCCTTGCTAATTTTTATACCAAAGGATTTCAATGGCTGAAAGTCAAGAATCTCCAGAAAGGTGATCGCCTGTTCATCTATCTTGCGGGGCATGGAGACGCCATTGACGAAGAACAGTTCTTTTACCTGGCGTACGATTGTAACCCGGCAGGTGATAAGAATAATTACCTCGTCGGCGGGGCTGTTCAATTGTTCAACCTGAAACTGAAGATCGGCAAGGAAACAGCTAAGGGCGTGGAAGTTTATTTTATCATGGACGCCTGCCGGAGCAATGAATTACCGGGTGGTGCGGAAGGCCAGGGTTTTCTCAACTCAGCGGTTTCTGAAAAAAGAGAAGGGGAGATCATCATGCTGGCAACCAGCGCCGGGCAGGAATCACTTGAAGATGCTTCGATCGGTACCGGTCATGGATTATTCACTTATTACCTGGTTGATGGACTCACAGGAGCCGCCGATTCCACCGGCACGATCGACAATAGTGTTACCCTATCGGAAATACAGAAATACATCGAGAAGAATGTTCCGTCCATCGCGCAACAAAGGTTCAAGCGAAAACAAGTGCCTTTTTTCTGTTGCAATGAAATGAGTGACAAGGTGGTGAGTATCGTGGATACCGCTTACCTGCGAAAATGGATCAATACCAAAAAATTACAGGGCAGGGGTCCAGGAACCTCTGCGGTAGCTCCCCGCGGAAGGGGAAATGCTTTTGGCCCGGCGGATACGGCCCTGATCGAAGCTTATAATTTGTTCAATACAGCGGTCAAGGAAAGCCGGCTGATCGGGAAAGCATCTGCTGATTATTATTACAGCCTGATGGAAAAGAAATATCCCGGAACTTCTTATACCGTGGATGCGCAATCGACCCTGGCGGTTGAATTCATCAATTTTGCTCAAAGCAAGATCAACCTTTATCTTGATTGCAAGGATGCTTCCTCTATACAAAAGTTGCGGGCGCAGATCGATGAAGAAGACGCGACGGACGAAGTGACCACCAGTCTCAACCGTATGGAAAAAGTGGCACAGCAGGAATTCTATGAAGTGGGGTATATGCTTGAGCGGGCCATTGATTTTATCAAAGTTGATGATCCTGATTTTGCTAAGACACTAAACGGGAAGATGTACTTCTTTAAAGCAAGGGGTTATTTTGGAAGGAGCCGCAAACTGGTGGATATCAACAATGCTTTCCAATATGCCTATACGGCTTACGCAGCCGATAAGAATGCCGCTTATATCCTGAATACGCTTTCCGCTTTGCACCTGGATAATAACAAGATCGACAGCGCCATCTTTTATGCCAAGAAAGCTATTATTGCCGCACCCCGTTGGCGTTATCCTTATGTTACCCTCGCCTTTGCCTATAAAACATTGAACCGTCCCGACTCCGCTATTAAATACTATAACAAATCCATCGAAGTAAGCCCGGATAATGCCGATGCCTATGTTGACCTGGGACATTATTATTATTCCTTATCAAAAGGAGATTCAGCTATCAGTTATTATGAAAAGGCCCTTCGCATAGACCCTACGAATTCCTATGCCAGCAATAATATCGGGTGGGTGAATTTTAATAAGAAAAATTATGACCAGGCCATTATTTATTTCAAACAAAGTATTGCGGCCAATCCAAAATTCATCAATGCTTACAATGGACTGAGCAAAACATTCTTTGAAACAAAACAATATGACTCTGCGCGGATCTATTATTCCAAAGCATTTGCGAATTACCAGGATAAATCCATCGTGAATGTTTATATCGGTAATTTTTACAGGGACCTGAAAGAATATGATTCGGCCAAAGTGTATTACCGGATGGCCGCGGCACTGGATCCTAATTACGAGGAAGCCTATAATAACCTGGGCCGGGCCAGTTTCGCCTTAAAGCAACTTGATTCTGCCAATTATTATTATCGCCGGGCTTTAGTGGCCAATCCTTATTCAGCATTCGCACTGATCAATATCGGGATGGTGTTCAAGGAACTGAAGATGCCGGACTCCACGTATAATTATTTCCAGCAGGCGGTCAGGCTGGAGCCGGGTAATCCTTCTATTCTGAACAGCCTGGGCGTTATCTACGGGCAGGATAAAAACTATGACTCCGCGAAATCCTATTTCAAGCGGGCCTTGTTTTTGAAACCCGATTATAAACCGGCTTCCAAAAACCTGCTCAAGATCTTCAGGGATCAGAACCAGCTGGATTCGATCACCAATTTCCTCAAAGGAACATCGCTGCTTGATCCCAACAGCACCAGCTTTATCAATGACATGGGTATGGCCTTCTTTGACCAGAAACGCTATGACTCTGCCCGGTGGTATATCCGTAAGGCGATCCAGAAGGATCCGCTAAACCCCCAATACTACAGCAACCTGGGACTTGTATTCCAGGGAATGAAACAATATGATTCCGCCAGGGTGAATATGCAAAAGGCTTTCCGGATCGATCCCGAAAATCCAGTTATCTGGGGTAACCTCGCCGGTGTATTCAGGCAATTGAAACAATATGACTCAGCGGGTTATTATTTTAAGAAGCAAATATTCCGTCGTGGTGATGTAACAGCACAAGCCTATTATGCGATCGGTAATTTCTTTGACGATATGAAAGCTTATGATTCTGCGATCGTTTATTTCCGTAAAGCAATTCAATTAGATAATAAATACACAGCAGCCTATACGGAGATAGGTTCGGCGTATATGAAAATGGAAATGAATGATTCTGCATTCGGGTATTTGAATACGGCAGTACGAATGGATCCGAATTCACCTTCGGCTAATCTCAACCTGGGAGTCGTCTATCATGCGATGCAGAAGTATGACTCCGCGATCATCTACATTCAGAATGCTATCCGGTTAGACCCGGGTAAACCCAAAAATTATTATACACTTGCCTGCAGTTATGCACTGGCGAATAAACCCGAGCAGGCGATCCAGTACCTGCGGCAGGCTTATGAAAGAGGGTATAAGAATGTTGACAACCTCGTTTCGGATCCCGACCTGTCCGGACTGAAAAATTACAAAGAATTCCAGGCGCTGCTGGATAAGTATGTGCCAGACTGGAGGAACCGGTAAATAACTTTGAAAATAAAAAAGGCCAACAAAATGTTGACCTTTGTGACCGCGATAGGATTCAAACCTATAACCTTCTGATCCGTAGTCAGATGCTCTATTCAATTGAGCTACGCAGCCGGAGGACGGCAAAGATAAGATAAAATCAGTATTGGAAAAACTTGTAGTGGGCTATAACACAAAGCCCGGGTACTAAACCGGGCTTTTATTATTCTCGTTGTTGCAGGATTTTCAGGAAGCTTTTTTGCGGAAAATATTCCTGATACTTTGACGTATCTCATCATCCGTAATTCGTGATCCTGACAATCTTTCCGTAGTCCAGGCCTGCCATATATTTTTATCTTTTTGGGCGTCTACCATTGTCAATGTGATCGTACCCTCTCTTACAGGTGTTTCATATGCCTGGTAACCCTGGAACTGGGAGGGATAATAGATCGTGGAATACCTTTTTGTGTAAGGGTTATAATAATACCGTGTAAAAGGTTGTGAATACACGGCTTCCCGGTTTGTTTCTGTATTTCTTTCGACCAGCACATCATAGCTGATCAATACATCGGGATTATCACTCACTTCATGCCATCCCCACTTGCTTAATTCGGCATTTACTGAGTTGTGGATGCTGATATCAGCGTATTCGATAGCTCTTTTGCCTTCATCGCTTTCACTGGCTCTTGTATTGACCCACATATATGACTTATAATCGGATAGATTAACACTGTCATCTTTTTGTACATAAGCCGGTGAAGAGCAACTAAA
>JANMKG010000160.1:0-20556 GCA_031371915.1 Chitinophagaceae bacterium
CGGCTGATTTCATCTGGAAACGGGTGCTGGAAAGCGGGGCAGCTGCGGATTCCGTATTGAAGTTCGAAAGAGAATTGACAAATAAATTTCCGGCTGACCAGAAATACGCGTTTGAAGAACGTAACGGTATCATTATCCGTCAGTACTCGTCCGCTTTTTCAAAAGCCTATGATGCCATGCTGAAAGGAATGATTGAAAGAAGGATGCGCCAATCCATTTATGCCGTCGCCAGCTTCTGGTATACTGCCTGGGTAAATGCCGGGCAACCTGATCTCAAGCATCTTGGCAACAGGAATTTCTCTGCCGAAGACCTGGAAGAATTTGAAACCCTTAATAATGCATGGAAAAATGCCAGTAACAGAGAACATGATTAAGAAAAGGAGACGGAAAACCGGAAGGGAAGATTAACTAGTTTGAAATAAATATTACCCACGGCGAACACAGAGAAACAAATGCAAACCAGTATATAAACGCAACGCACTGAGGTCAAACAACCCCCTTTAAAAGGGGCAGATTTTTTCAGCGCAAAGAAAGAAGAAGCAGATTTTACGCAGAGATCTCTGCGAAACCTTCGCGTTCTCAGTTCTCTGCGATGAAAATAAAGAACCAATTGTCTCGCTCCAGCAATAAGACTGAGTAGGTGTTCTTATCCCCAACCGATTAAAAATAAGCCTCTCTGTGGTCGCAGTGGTTAATACCCAAACTTAGATACTACCGAAAGGACGGCTTTTTATTTTCCTACATTTGCACCTAATTATTAAGAAGATGACGGGAGCACAGAAACAGGTAATACATAATTTCAATGCGGGCCCTTCAGTTTTACCCAAAGAAGTATTTGAAGAAGCCAGTCGTGCGGTCATTGATTTTAACGGTTCCGGTCTTTCTATTTTAGAGATCGGGCACCGCACGCCACTGTTTCAGCCGGTAATGGAAGAGGCAAGGAACCTAACCAGGGAACTGATGAACCTCGATGATGATCATGAAGTGTTGTTCCTTCATGGCGGCGCCAGCACACAGTTCATGCAGCTACCCATGAACCTGCTCAATGAGAACGAGCTGGCCGCATATACCGAAACAGGCACCTGGGCCAATAAAGCCATTAAAGAAGCTAAACTCTTTGGCCACGTCGAGATCGCGGGTTCTTCCAAAGAAGATAATTATACAAGCATTCCGAAGAACCTGCTTGTAAGTCCAACCGCCGCTTATTTACATATTACTACCAATGAAACGATCGCCGGTACGCAATGGCATAAGATACCTTATGATTGCGGTGTACCACTTGTAGGAGATATGAGCAGCGATATCTTGAGCCGTCAACTCGATTTTAACAGGTTTGATCTTATTTACGCGGGTGCGCAAAAGAACATGGGTGCGGCGGGGGTGAACCTGGTCGTTGTCAATAAAAATATTTTAGGAAAAGTAAAGCGGCAGATCCCTACCATTCTTGATTATCGGAATCATATTAAAGAAGCCAGCATGCTGAATACACCTCCCGTTTTCGCGGTGTATGTGGTACTCCTGATGCTGCGCTGGATAAAAAATAATGGTGCGGTCGCCGCGATGGAGAAAAAGAATGAGGCCAAAGCAAAATTATTATACGATACACTGGATACACTCCCGCTTTTTAAAGGACCAGTTGCAAAAGAGGACCGCAGCAAAATGAATGTAGTATTCCTGCTGGAGGATAAAGAACTCGAGACAGCATTCCTGGCCCGCTGCAATGAAGAAGGCATGGTGGGAGTAAAAGGCCACCGTAGTGTAGGTGGGTTCCGGGTGTCCCTCTACAATGCATTGACCCTGGAAAGTGTAAGCGCTTTAACTGATTTAATGAGATCCTTTGCACAACAGCACGGGTAACACTGTACACAATACTAATTAAACGATGGCCATAATAAAACCTTTCACCGCCCTAAGACCCAAAGCAGAACTTGCCAAACAGGTAGCTTCCCGTCCCTACGATGTATTAAACAGTGAAGAAGCAAGGTTGGAAGCAGCCGGGAATCCTTTTTCCTTTTTGCATGTTACTAAGTCAGAGATCGATCTGCCACCCGGCACAGACCTGCACAGTCCGGCTGTTTATGAAAAAGCAAAAGACAATCTTACGCAATTTATCAAGAATGATATTTTGTCAAAGGAAGAAAAACCCTGTTATTATATTTACCAGCTGGTCATGAACGGGCGCAGCCAGACCGGTTTGGTAACTGTATCGTCGGTGGAAGATTATTCGAATAATATCATTAAGAAACACGAATTCACCCGCCCGGAAAAAGAAAAGGACCGTATTGACCATATGCGGACCATCGAAGCACAGACCGGGAATGTTTTTATGGCGTACAGGGATGTGACCGAATTGAATGCATTGATCAATGGATGGAAAACAACCAATAAACCGGTGTACGATTTTACGGCCAGCGATGGGATCCAGCATAGTATCTGGGTGATCGACCGCGACATCGTCATCAATTCCATCACGCAATTATTCAGCACACAGGTTCCGTTCACCTATATAGCCGATGGCCATCACCGGGCCGCTTCGGCCGCCAAAGTAAGTAAGCAATTACCCGAAAGTGCCGATGCGAAATATTTTCTCACGACTATTTTCCCGGCCAGTCAATTGGCGATACTTGATTATAACCGGCTGGTAAAAGACCTGAATGGATATTCCGCTGCAAAATTCATCAGTCGGTTACAGGATGATTTCTTTATTACGCTGAGTCCCGAACCTGTAAAGCCCAACCAGCTCCACGAATTTGGCATGTACCTCGAAGGCCAATGGTATATCCTGGTTTCCCGTAAAGGAACTTTTACGGATGACCCGGTTGACGTTCTTGATGTAAGCATTCTTTCCAATAATATCCTGGACAAATTACTGGGTATAAGAGACCAGCGTACCGATAAACGGATCGATTTTGTCGGGGGCATCCGCGGGTTAGCAGAACTGGAAAAAAGGGTCAACAGCGGAGAAATGAAAATCGCGTTCAGCCTTTACCCGGTTACGATCGAACAACTCTTTACGATTGCTGACAGTGGGAATGTAATGCCTCCCAAGAGCACCTGGTTCGAACCCAAACTAAGGGATGGCCTGCTAACGCACCTTATTTAAGGCTGCTGCTGAAAATATTTGTTATTTTGCAACAGGGCTGTTCTTTATACCGTCTCTACCTTTTTAATTTGTAGTACGAAATTTGCAATAAGAGCTCCCATTGCGAATAATATGGCCTAAAGCCATAAAAATCAACACATGAAAAAAATCTTATCCCTTATTTCTGCCCTGTTTTTCAGTTTAGTCCTGCTGGCCCAGCCTGAAGACCCGAAAGCGCTTCATGAAACGGCAAAAACTTTTATGCGCGCAGGTGATTTTGACAATGCGATCATCGTGTTGATCCGGGCATTGCAACAGGACAGCAAGAACCTTGAAATGCAGAAAGACCTCGTGATGAGCTATTATCTCAAAAGAGATTATGCCAAAGCGATGGAAGGAGTAAAGAAGCTGATCGACAGGGATGACGCGGACGTAGTCACCTACCAGATCGCCGGGAATGTATACAAGGCGCTCGAACAAGTAAAGGATTGTGAAAAATTATATGCGAAAGGGCTGAAAAAATTCCCGAAGAGCGGGGCCCTGCACAGTGAGTATGGAGAATTATTATGGGCCGAAAAAGATTTCTCTGCCATTCAACAATGGGAAGAAGGAATTAAAGTGGATCCCGCTTACGGTGGCAATTATTATAATGCCGCACTCTATTATTTTTATGCAAAGGACAAGGTCTGGAGCCTGATCTACGGGGAGATATTTGTAAACATGGAAAGTCTTAGCGAAAGAGGAGCTGCTATGAAACAGCAACTGCTCCAGGCGTACAAGGAAAAACTATTTGCCGATGCGGACCTGATGAAAGGAGAAGAAAAAAACAAAAGCGAGTTTGCTAAAAGTTTCCTGGAAGGAATGGGCAAGCAAGCCTCTCTCGCCAATAAAGGGATCACTACGGAAACACTTACCATGATCCGTACCCGTTTCATCCTCGACTGGTATTCTACCAAGGCAGCTAAATTCCCTTTCCGTTTATTTGACTACCAGCGCCAGTTATTATCAGAAGGTATGTTTGAAGCGTATAACCAGTGGTTATTCGGTCCTTCGGAGAACCTGGCTGCTTACGATAACTGGACAAAGACCCATCCTGACGAATACAATGGTTTTAGTGCTTTTCAAAAGACCCGGGTATTCCGGATGCCACCCAACCAGTATTACCAGGTCAATTAATCATAAATATTCTTTGAACTACTTCTCTTCTATCTAAGCAAGCCACGACACATAAGTTAACAAAAGGCGGGCACTCGGGCTATGTGTATCCTATGTTTCTATGATCCTATGTGGTTCAGGTAAATACCTTGCCAGTAACTATAGGAACTGTTTTTTTATCTATCCGTTTTTACCTAAATTGTCTGTTGGTTGCCACCCGGCTGCTGATTCGATCATTTCAACCACGATTGCACATGACTGAGCCCAAAAGACTTTTTGACTGTATTGAATATCACCTTGAACGAAAGCCCCTGCAAGATATGTTTGCGGGTAAGGAAAGCGGGCAATGGAGAAAATACAGTACAGCGGAGGTCAAAGAGCTTGTTGACCAGTTAAGCGCGGGCCTGTTAAGCCTTGGTATCAGTTGCGGTGATATGACCGCTGAAGGCAGGGATAAGATCGCTATCCTTTGCAAGAACAGGACCGAATGGGTGCTGCTGGACCTGGCCGTCCAACAGATCGGCGCCATTCTCGTCCCTGTTTATCCTACACTGAGTGTGAATGAACTGGAGTTTGTGCTGAAAGATGCTAATGTGAAAATGGTCTTCGTGAATGATGAAGATCTTTTTTTAAAAGTGCTGAGCCTGAAAGAAAAAGTTCCCAACCTGCAAGATATTTTCACTTTCGAACATGTGGCCAATGCCCGCCACTGGAAAGAGATACTTGCTTTAAGTTCACCGGAACTCATTGCCCGTATAAAACCGATCGCCGATAATATCAAATACGAGGATCTTGCTACCATCATTTATACATCGGGTACAACGGGTACTCCGAAGGGGGTCATGCTCTCGCACCGCAATATCCTCTCCAATGTAATAGCCTGTATCCCCTGTTTCCCGCCGGGGGAATCACTCCGCTCGCTAAGTTTCCTTCCGCTCAACCATATTTTCGAAAGAATGGTTACTTACCTCTACCTCTTCCGCGGAACATCTATTTATTACGCGGAAAGCCTCGATACCATCGGGGAGAACCTGAAAGAAGTGAAGCCGAATATGTTCACGACTGTTCCGCGTTTACTGGAAAAAGTGTATGACCGGATCATGCAAAAAGGCAATGAGCTGACAGGTATCAGTAAAAAATTATTTTTCTGGGCGCATAGCCTCGCAGAAAAATTTGAGCTCAATAAAAAACAGGGCTTCTGGTACGACATGCAACTGGGTATTGCCAATAAGATCATTTTCAGTAAATGGAGAGAAGGCCTTGGCAATAACCTGAAATGTGTCGTTACAGGTGGCGCTGCCTGCCAGGTAAGACTGATCCGCATCTTCACAGCCGCCAGGATACCGGTGATGGAAGGTTACGGGCTTACCGAAACCTCCCCGGTGATCGCTGTGAATCGTTACCAGTCCAGCGGGAGGATGTTTGGTACCGTGGGCCCGCTTATTGACGGTGTGGAAGTAAAGATCGCTGAAGATGGTGAGATCCTTTGTAAGGGACCCAACGTGATGATGGGTTATTATAAACGCCCCGATCTCACTGCACAGGAGATCACGGATGGCTGGTACCATACCGGCGATATCGGGATGATCGTAGCGAATGGTTTTTTAAAGATCACCGACAGGAAAAAAGAACTCTTTAAAACAAGCGGCGGCAAATACGTAGCACCACTTGCGATAGAGAACAAATTGAAAGAATCACCATTTATTGAACAAGTGATGCTGGTCGGGGCCGATAAAAAATTTGTGAGCGCCCTGATCGTACCTTCTTTTCCCAATCTTCGTGACTGGGCAAGAAAGAACAATATCGGGGAAAGCAGCAACGAGGAACTTCTTCACAACCCGAAAACAACTGCCCTGTTCAAAGAACTGGTCGAGAGTTTTAATAAATACTTCAACCACGTGGAGCAGGTAAAGAAATTTGAACTTCTTTCGCATGAATGGAGTGTAGATACCGGGGAAATGACCCCCAAGATGTCGATCAAACGTAAAGTAGTGATGGAAAAATACCGGGATGCGATCGAGAGGATATATAACTGATGCGCCTTATTTTTCTCTCTTTGATGAAGAATCCCTTCTTCCTCGCTGCATCATCTTTTGAATGAACTCATCAAACTTTGGCTGTTGCTCAGGTGTAAAGAGCTTCCTTACTTTCTTAAAATGCACAAAAGTGAGCTGATCGATAGCCGCCTGTCTTTCGGATATCTTCTGAGCGTAGGCAGCAATAGTACTGTCATTTACCGTGCTGTCTTTTATTAAAGCAAAGAAAGCAGTTTTGGCCGCCCGTACAGAATCAAAAAGGGGTTTGATATTCTTAAAATGTTCTTCTTTCTGTTCTTTATACTCTTTCTGTTGCTGTTCGGTCATATTGAGTTCCTTCACCATCATCTCGAAGGGATCTCCTTTTCCACGGCTCCTGTCATCAGGCTTCCTTCCTTTTACCATGAATATCACCAGGGCGATATTGACCAGCAGGAGCAATACGACAGCGATCGTTAAAATCTTATTAGTGGAGTTCTTCATTCTATTTATTATCCTGGTTTACATCAAAGAGGACGGCGTTGTTATCATTCAGTCTGTACTCCGCGGCGATGGATTGGATATTGTCGGTATCAGCGACGACGTTTTCTTTAGCAGTATCTTCTTTAAGAATTACGGCCGCGTTCACAAGTAGTACCACCACCAATGCTGACAAGGCAAATGCAGGACGAATTACCCATGAGGATTTAACCGCGGGCTCCAGGCCTTTTTCCATACGGGCTTTTAACCTCGTATAAAAAAACCCAGGCGTGGATGCTCTCCGGCTTCCGTCAAGACTGTTGAGGATCTCTTCTATCTTCTTGTTTTTGTCCATGTTCATAATACATCAATTTTGACGGGAAGACGGTCTAAAACCTTCGTCCCGGTAAATTACTTAGTCAGTTTCTTTTTCCAATATTTTTCGAAGGTTTTGTTTCGCCCTGTGCATCAGGGATTCAACCGCTGGTACAGAGGTCTTCATCACCTCGCTTATTTCCTGGTAACTTAGGTCTTCCAGTTTATGTAAAGTAAATGCCGTCTTTTGGTTATCAGGCAGTTGTGCTATGGCCCGGAACAGTTTGGCCGCGTTTTCCTTCCGGTCCAACGTCACCCCGGGGTGATTAAAATCAGGTAATTCATGCAGGGGCTCATTCCCATCCCCAAAAAGACGTTGCATAAAGCCAAAACGTTTTTTGCTTTTCCGGCTTCTTAACAGATCCAACGCACGGGTGGTGGCGATCCGGTAAAGCCAGGTGGATAATTTCGCCTCGCCTTTAAAGTGGTGAATGGAACGATAAACTTGTATAAAAACCTCCTGTGCTACATCCTGGGCATCTTCTGCATTCTGAACAATACCAATGGCCGTATTGTAGACCCTGTCCTGGTAAGTATCCACCAAATACCTGAACGACGTTTCATCGCCATTGCGAAGTCCTTGTATCAACTCAAATTCATTCAACAGTCGGGAGGTTTGGGTTTTTTGAAGCCGTAACTTACGAAAATACATGATTAAGCCACAGCAAAAACAGTACTAAAGCGCAGCATTAACTACTGTTTTACAGGGCGCCATTGTTTTCCCATTGCCGACATCTTACGATTCATCCTCTTATTCACTCAATCCAGTAGCGCCTGGAACAATTCATACAGCCCCTCCTTCTTTCTACGCCGTCATTGATTAAATTTGAAAACCTTAAACCACTGTTTTGCGGATCATCTTTTCTTACCTGGTTCTCCCGGCTATTTTTTTCCTGCAAACGCTGCAGGCACAAACCGTCAACAAGTATTATTTTACCCATTATACTACCAGTTCAGGACTACTTTCCAGCGAAGTGAATACGATCGCGCAGGATACCGATGGTTATATATGGGTGGGTACCAACGAAGGGCTCCAGCGTTTTGACGGAACGCGGTTCAGAACATTCCATCATATAAAAGATAATATTTCCACGATCCCTTCTAACCAGGTTTGGCAACTTATGCCCGATAAAAAGAATAACCTCTGGTTACTAACAGCAGAAGGACAGGCCGGCATTTTTAACAGGAAGACGTTCAGCTTTACACAAATGCCGCTGCGTCTTCAAAGCCAGGAATCTTTGAAATCCGGTCTGAGACAATTAAAAGAAGATGAGTTTGGTAACATTTTTTTATTATTTGCCGGTCACGAAATACTTACCTGGGATGAAAAACTAAATGAATTCTCTCATAAGAATAATCTTTTCCCGGAACCGCGGGGAGAGCATTTCATGGATTTCGCGCAACAGCCCGGTACGCATAAATACTGGTTGTCCATAGCAGGAAAAGGCTTCGCTATTTATAACCAGGCAACCGGCCAGCTCAGTTATGCCGGGCATAATACGGAAAAGGAAATGGCCATAGATCTCTTAAAGGATATACCCTCCCCCTTCCATCTTCATTTTGATAAAAAAGGAAGGCTCTGGTTCCAAAGCTGGTCGGGCGGGTTTCCTTCTATCTATTCCTATGACACCCGGAAAGCAACTGTCCCTGAAAAATTTGAATTCATCACAACACTGAAAACCTATTACGAGACAGAAGATTTCTTTGAACAGGAAAACGGAACGCTTTGGGTCGGCGGGTTATATGTATTCGCGGAATATTTGGAAAAGGAAAACAAATTTCAACAGGTGTACAATGGGTACCTGAATGAAAGGAGTATCGCTTATGAAAAAGTAAACGGGCTTATGGAAGACCGGGAAAAAAATATCTGGGTTGCTACCCGGGATAACGGCTTGTACCGGTTCAATCCATCCGAACAATATTTCAACAATATCACGCATATCAACAGGGTGACAGGAAATATTGGAAGAGGGAGTATTATGTCCATACTTCCTACCCGGTGGAATACTTTCCTGGTGGGCACCTGGGGCGATGGGCTCTTCCAGTATGATAAGAACTGGAACCCGATCCCTGCGAATATCCGGGGGATCGACAATAAGGTGGGGCCCATGGTCTGGAGTATGTATCCTTCCCGTGACAGCAATACGATCTGGGCGGCGGCGCAACCGGGCATATACGCTATCAACCAGGCCACCCATTCCTCTGCTTATTATAATCCTCCTGTATTGGAGAATAAAACGGTGAGACAAATAGTGGAAGACCAGCATGGCGATCTCTGGCTGGGCATGCAGGGCTTTGGAGTTTTTAAATGGACAGCGGCAGAAGGAAAGAAAAATTTTGATGCCGGGATGAAAAGATTCAGCAAGATCCCTTCTCTTATGATCAATAAGATCTTTGTTGATAGTAAGGGATATGTATGGGTAGGGACCGCTACCCAGGGATTATATGTGATCGACCCTCCAACAGACAGCATTGTGCTCCATTTCAGCCCGGATGCCAGTCATGCTTTTAAGCTACCGGAAGCGGGGATCTCCTCGATCCTTGAATATGATGACAGCACCATGGTGATCACCACTTCCCGCGAGGTCATACTATACAACAGGATGCTGAAGCGATCTATCATTCTCGGCACACCTGAAATCATGACTGGTTATATAGCTTCCGTGGAAAAAGATAAAGCTGGTTATTTATGGATCGCCACCACGAACGGCTTACACAGGGTACATCCCCGTAACAAGGTCTTTGTCCGTTACAACCGTGATGACGGGATCGATAACGATCATTTCAATCTTGCCGCTTCACGGGCACTCCCTGATGGCCGTCTCGCGTTTGGAAGCAGTGACCAGTTCATGATCTTTGATCCCTCCGGTATTCACGCCAATACGATCAGCCCGCAGGTAAAGATCACCGGGTTCTCCGTTATGAATAAATCGCTGTCGGTTGATTCCTTGCTTGAACAAAAACAGGTAGAGCTATCCGCCAATAATAACTCCGTTGTTTTTGAATTTTCCCCGCTGACCTACAGCAGTGCTTTTGTGATCAAATACAAACTGGAAGGACTGGACAAGGAGTGGCGGGTGGCCGATAAGAACAACCAGGCTATTTATTCTTATCTGCCCCCTGGTAAATACAGCTTTCTTCTAAAAACAATGGATGGTGAGGGCCATTCTGAAAAAGAGATCACACGGATGGTGATTAAAGTAAATCCGCCGTTCTATAAATCCTGGTGGTTTTACAGCTCGCTGGCCGTACTGGCCGCCGGTATGCTATTCTGGTTTGACCGGGAGCGGATGAAAAGAAAAGAAGCGATCCAGAAAATGCGCAGCAATATTGCCGATAACCTCCATGGCGAGGTGAGCACGGCCCTGAACAATATCAATATCCTGAGCGAGATGGCAAGATTAAAAGCCGATAGAGACCCTGAAAAATCAAAGGAATATATCGAGCAGATCCATACCAGGAGCCATAATATGATCATCGCGATGGACGACATGTTATGGAGTATCAACCCCGACAATGACAATATGTCGAAGACATCGGACCGGATGAGGGAGTATATCGATGCACTGAAGAACCGTTATGGAGTGAACATTGATATTGCCGTAGAGAAAAAAGTGGAAGCCATGGAATTGAATATGAAACTACGGCACGAAGCTTCCCTGGTGTTTAAAGAAGGGATCAAGAACCTGGTAACTGTAGGCGCCCGCGATCTTCATGTATATATTAGTCTTGAAAAAGGAAAATTACTTTTTACCACGCAGTTCAACAGCGAGAATTGTAATATCCAGCAGTTGAATAACCTGCTTCACCGGCAGGACCTGGAAAAAAGACTAAACACGATGGACGCAACGATCGATGTACAGTTGCATAAATCAAACTCGATTATTACTTTAGAGGTACCGGTTACTTAGTGTAAGTCCGGAGTCGGAAGTCCGGGGTCCGGAGCCGGTCAGCCTCCCCAAACCCCTCCGAAGGAGGGGCTATAGTTTCCGATAGTTTGAAAACTCCCATCTATCGGAGTGATTCACTTTCTCATTCCTTATTTCTCATTTCTTATTTCTTATTCTATTTACCCATCCACTTTTTAAAATCAGTAACCTTCTCCCTGCTTACCAGCGCTTCTTTATCAACAACTGGTCTTAGCTGCAGGATAAGGCGGTTGCCGAAATAATCTTCGATCTTATCGATACAGTTGACCGACACATAAAAGGAGCGGCTGATGCGGAAATATTTTTTGGGGTCAAGCATTTCTTCCAGCTCATCCATCGTATAATCCACCACGAATTTTTTGTTGTCTTCTGTCTTAAAGAAATTCAACCGGCCGTCACTATAGAAATAAGCGATCTCGTCTACTTCGATGCTGACGAGTTTTTGCGCATGTTTTACCAAAAACCGTTTCCTGAATTCTTTAGGCTGTAGCTTTTGCTGCAGCTCTTTGACGAGGTTATCAATACTCAGGTCCGGCTGGCTGGCGAATTTTAATTTTTTGAACTTGGTCAGGGCCACCTGCAGTTCTTCCTGCTGTATGGGTTTAAGCAGGTAGTCAACGCTATTCACCTTGAAGGCTTTTAAAGCGAACTCGTCATACGAGGTAGTAAAGATGACCGGGCTTTTGACTTCTGTGAGGTTGAATATCTCGAAACTCTGGCCGTCCGCCAGCTCAATATCCATCAGGATCAGGTCCGGTTGAGGGTTAAGCAGAAGCCACTCTACCGTACTTTTAATACTATCCGTCATTCCTACCACATCAATGTTCTCATCCACACCCGCCAGTGTCTTGCGGAGTTTTTTGACGGCCAGTTCTTCGTCTTCTACAATAAGGACTTTCATATTTTTTATTTTGGTGTGTTATCGCTGGTGTTCTGCAAATAATATTTGTTTTCTTTCCACCCCGCTATTCCAGATCAGCGGCAATACCACGGTAAAATTGTTCTTATCCTCCATGACCTGGAAACCCGGTTGGCTCAATAATGCATACTTGGCCCTGATATTTTCCAGTCCCACTTTATTGCTGGGTGCTTTTACCTGCCGGCACTGGAGGTTATTATTGACCACCAGCTTATTGCCGGCTGTGGTAAAAATGTCAATCATCAACGGTTTATTCTTCGAGAGTACATTGTGCTTGACCACATTTTCTACCAGCAACTGGAGACTTAGCGAGGGCAACAGGTACGACTCATATCTTTTATCGATCTCCATATGGACCTGTACGGCTTCCCCGTGCCGGGTTTGCAGCAGGCGATAATAGGATTCGATAAAACGGATCTCATTCTGTACCGTGCTCAGTCCATCCTCGTTGTTACGCAGGAGATAACGATAAACCTTACTCAGTTCATTGAGGAATTGATCAGCCTTATCCTTGTCTTCGGAGATCAGCGACGATAAAGTATTAAAGCAGTTAAATAAAAAATGGGGATTGACCTGTCCTTTCAGTGTGTCAAATTCCTGTTGCAACGAAAGCTGGCGAAGTGATTCTTTTTCCATCACCGATTCTTTATACTTGCCGAGCATGTAATCGCTTTCATAAAGTGTTTCAAAGATCAGGTTCACGCAAAAACCTATCATTAAACCCTGTATCAGATCCCAGCGGTGTAAACGGTATCCCAGGACATGAAAATAACTGTATACAAAATAGATCAGCAGTACACTGGGCGGCATAACGAACAGGGCCACCAGTGCTTTTCGTGTGATCCTCTGCCTGCTCTGGCTCAATTCGGGGTATTTTTTTTCGACCATCCTGGTGTAAGAAATATGCATATACCAGGAACCCATTCCCATCAGGAAGATGAGTGGATAGGAAAAAAACCAGATCCTCCAGTCCTGCCAAACCCTGTCTTCAAACATGATCAGCTGGATAGCAAGATCGATGATCGGCATGCTGTAAAAGAAAGAATACAGTTCGAGTCTTCGTGGTTTTACCCCTATCATAAGATCACCTCCTCTTTGTTGCTGATCAGGGGAACTGTTATGGTTCTCTGGCGGGCACCGGTTTCGATCAGTACATCAGCACGGTTGAGTAATTTATATTTCTTGACAAGGTTCTCCAAACCCGGGTCTTGGGCTGGTTCCTGTGGCTCCGAAATAAGCCTGGGCATCAGGTTGTTCGTTACAATGATATTACCATTATGGTCGGCATGCAGGGATATTTCCAGCGGGCATTCCTTGCAGATCGAGTTCTGTGATACTGCGTTTTCCACGATCGTCTGTAAGGTCAGCGGTGGTAACCATTTTTCCTTTTCAACTTCTGCTATATCCACGCTGATCTGAAGTCCATCATTGTGCCGGGCCCGGAGCAGGTGGAAATAGGAGTCCAGGAATTTTAATTCCGTACTTAACTGGACCAGCTGCTCTTCATCATTGTGAAGCATATAGCGGTATACTTTACTCATTTCATCCAGGAACTTCTCACCTTTTTTTTGATCTTCATGGATCAGGCTTGACAAGGAGTTAAGGCTATTGAAAAGGAAATGCGGGTTGACCTGGCTTTTTAATCCGAGTAACCGGCCCTGGCGATATACTTTTTTTAAAGCTTCTGTTTCTTTGAGGTTCGCCTTCCAGCTTTCATAACGGGCGATGCCTTCATGGAGAAGGGTTAGGAAGATATTGAGGATTGCCATCCCCATATAGGCCCAGACAAACCCTGCGCTGTTGAAAATGTAATGTAGAAAACTGATCCGTTCGTATCCTTTGAATAAGATCAGCAGGAAAAGCCCGGTCAACAGGATAAAGATCGCGATCATCAGTGTCAGCCGTTTACTAACTTCTTTTTCCCTTGGAAATCTCTTTTTTAGCTGGACCGCCACCCAACCACAGATTGTGAAATGGATACTAAAAGCCAGGGCAGATACTACTGAAGTAAAGAGAAATTCCTTCCAACCGGAAAGATAACGGGAGCCGAAAATGACCGCATTCATCAGCAATGTAATGGGCAAAAGTACGACTGCCAATACGAGATAATCTTTGCTGGTGTATCGTGGAAGCTTAATAGTCATAACCTTATACAAATTACCATCTTTTCCTCACTTGTCATTGGTCGGGCACATAGACTGTCAGCCGGGCCGGATGAACTGTAAGAATGGGTGTACGGACTGTAGGGAAAGTTAGAGCCTGGAGCCATGAGTCAAGAGCCGGGAGCCATGTGCCTGGAGCCGGTCGTTTATAAACTGAAACTTCCGAAGCCCTCTTCACTTTATTATTTCTTATTCCTTATTTCTAATTTCTAATTTTCTTAAATAATTCCTACTTCAAACATCGAGTTCAGGTGACGAATAAATTTATCTTTATTTTTCTCAACCCATTTTTCAAAAGACTGCATAGCAGGATTGATCCGGTAACTTTCTTCCATTTCCTTTTGACGGTTAGGTATAAACAACCGCTGTACTTCAAACATATTCGCCAACTCTTCAGCACCGGGAAAATTATAGGCTGCATATACATTCCTGGGCACATAGGTGTAATAGATATTTTTATTCAGCACTTTGGATAGGATCGTAGCATATTCATCACAGGTATGATCGGCCCCTACCACTCCTACAGTCCTCCCGATATATTCTCCGGGGTTATTGAACAAGGGAGCAACGATCCCTCCCAAATCCTCCACACTGGCAGCTGCCAGTTTGGTATCTCCCTGGGGAAATCCAAAATAATACCCTCCATGATTATCTTTCTGTAAAGGAAAGAAGTTATTAAAATTCTCGTAGTAGAAAGCAATGTTCACGAAGGTCGCCGGCAATTGCAGGCTCCGGGTATAGGCTTCCAGTTCCGCTTTTATATCACAATGAGGTACCCGGTATTTTCCCTTGCTTAATGTATGATAATTGGCCAGTGTATGGAATACAAAATGCTGTATCCCCGATTGATGGACGGCATCGATAAGATTTTTTCCCAACTGGTATTCTTTATCAAAATGTTCCCAGAAATTGGTAACACCAAAGACACCATAACAATCTTTCATCGCTGCCAGGAGGCTTTCCTTGTCACCAAGATCTCCCTTTACAATTTCTGCACCCGCCCGCTGAAGTACCAGTGCTTTTTGGGAATTGATATCCCTTGTAAGGATCCGTACCTGGAATTTACTTTCTTTTAATAATGCACGTGCCACACTACCGCCTTGTCCGCCAGTGGCGCCGGTAACCAGGATAATTTTCATGTTGTTCATATACTTTGAAATTTTTTATTTTAAGGGGTCGGGAGTCAGAAGTCCGGGATCCGAAGCCGGTCAGCCTCCCCAAACCCCTCCAAGGAGGGGCCTTAGATTTCCGAAAATTTGAAAGTCATTCCCTTTACTCATTTTTTCTTTACACTTCAACCTTCACTTCCTTATTCCTCATTTCTTATTTAACTCATTAGGAGCTATCGGTGCCGGAACCCTGTTCTCAACCGGTTTAGTTGACTTAAGGAACGCAAAAATATCCCGCAGATCTTCGTCGGAAAGATTCCTGTATTGCTGCCACGGCATGGGTGGCAGCAGGTCGCGCCCATTTTCAATACCCTTATACTTTCCTTTCCTGATCGCTGTTGTAAAATTGTCCAGCGTCCAGTTCCCGATTCCGGTCGGGTCGCTCGTAAGATTGGCAGTGAAGGACATACCCCAGGGACCAACGGCATTGGTAAACTCCATGCCGAACATGACCCAGGAATTAAGTGATGCCGTATCCACTTCCGCAGGTTTTGTGCCTGACCGGTAACCTGACAAACGACGGGAACTGTCAACTTCAGGACCGCGGGGACCCATCACTTTGGGTGAATGGCAATCATCGCAACCCATAATGGCAACCAGGTACTCTCCGTGTTTGGCCTGCGGTTGGGTATAGGTAAATCCTGCTTCGTCGGTGATCGTTTTTTCTTTAGCCTTACTGTTATTGCAGGAAGGAACTACGACAGTCGTGGCGACAAGGGCGAGAGAAGAAAAAATAAGGAAGGTCTTTTTCATAAACAAGGTTTAATGGTTAACGGTTTTGATCTTGTTGGTTCTTTTTTGGTTATTTAATTACAGCACAAATAAAAGCCGGGTTTTGCCGCTCAAAAAGGAACCCGGTAATGAATTGCGGTTTTGGCTGGATGAACTGGCGCCTGTTCACTTCCTTATATTATAAAAAGTGCAAGGAGTGAAAGTACCAGGACCAGCGCACTGATCCGGATGACAGCGATACATTGTTTTAGTGTGAAGCGTTTCATATTTTAAGTTGTATGTTTTAAGTTATAGGTTTTAAATATTGGCCAGGGTTATTGGTTTAACTTCTCCATTCCTGGATCACGGGTTTGAAACCCTGGTAAACACTTTCCCCTGTCCTGAAAATTCCCTTCCATTCTGTTACGACAAAAGACAAGCTTGAGACCGCGAACAGAAGAGTAAATATGTAGGCCCGGAGACCCAGCAGGTTTTTTATTATTGACTTCTGTTTCATAAAAAAGGTTTTTGGTTTAATTAATTTCTTACACAAAGATGTGCAGGTGGAAGACAGCAGGAAAGAGGATCGTGTATGAAGTGTAAACTGTTAGGAATGAATTGTGAAAGACACAATAAATTGTCAATAAATGTTAATGGACGTTAACGAAAGGAAAGAATAACCAGCAGGTTTAAAAACAAAAAAAGACAAACCATGTTGATGATTTGTCTTGAGCATCGCAGAAGCGGCAATTATATCATTGATCCTTTCTTGAAATAGTCCCTTTACTCTTTTACCTCTTTTATAAAATTACCATTGACATCAAAGAGTACATCTTTTCCTTTTATCTCTGCTTCAAAATTTACTTCGCCATTGGCTTTCGTGATCTTCGCGGTTTCTTTTACGACGGAGCCTTTGTAATGTGTCTTGATATAGCTTGTAGCTGCAGAAGGAAGTTCTGAAGCCCTGATCGCGACCTCTGACTCTGTCATTGTACCGTTCGCATCAAATAAAGCACTCATTTCATGTCCCTGCTGTTTAAAGCCTGCTTCAAATTTTCCGCCTTCTTTCTCCCATTTAGCCGTGACACCAGGATATTGTTTTGCGAAAGATGTTTTTACAGCCGCAGGTACTTTTGCTGCATCGATCTTTTGCGCGTTTCCAACCAACGAGATTCCCACGATCGCGATACAGGAGATTACTAGTTTTTTCATTGTATTATTTTTTAGTGATAAAGAGAACAGCAAGTTCCAACCTGATTCTGAAGGAACATTGAATGTTTGGGAGGTTAACCTGTTAAAAAACCATATTGCCTCCAATAACCAGTTCAATGGGCCTTTTCCCGCAGGTTCTGAATTAAAGAAAGACCAACAGCACCCCGTTGGTAGTAGGGCATTACCATTGTATTTCCCGGTTTGTCCTTGAAAAATCTTCTTTTAATGGAGGGATAGACCCAGTAAACAAATTTGGTAACGCCCATGCCAATACCGGCACCTGCCACCACATCTTTAAACCAGTGTCGGTTATTATAGATCCGCATATAGCCAACCACTGTCGCCATCGTATAACCGGCGATACTGTACCACGCTGAACGCCCCTTAAACTCCTGGCTAAGAAATTCAGCAGCCACGAATGCTGTAGAAGTATGGCCGGAAGGGAAAGTATTGTTACCAAATCCATCAGGTCTTTTCAGGCCAGTTATTTTCTTGATCGTCTGCACGATGGCCATCATCATAAAAGAAGAGATAAAATATTGCCGTGTGGCATCGAGTAAATTATTCTTCCCCTGTATACCAAGTCCATTTAATACATATACAGAGAAGCCCGGGACATATTGAAGACCATCGTCAAAATGAACGGGTTTGTGCGGCTGATCATCCCATACTCTTTCCCTGATATGATCATCCAGCAATTCCAGTCCTTCGTTTTTTAAAGCCACGAATCCGTAGGTCGTTAGTACTGCAGGCATGACCATTGCCCTGGTCGGGAATTTCCCATTATCTATCCTTGCCTGTGTCCCTATGAAGGCCGTAGCATGTTTTTTATCACCGGCCTCCTCCCGGTTTATCAAACTATCCGCTTGCTGGGAATTTCCATCAAGGTAAATAAGCAGCAGCGTCAAACAAGCTATTGTCCTTCTTTTGAATTTCGTATTCATAATTTTAAATTCCTGTTATTAGCGGCTTTATAAAAGGCATATAAAAGAAAAGCTCCTGGTGGTTAACAACAAGACAAATTAGGACCCAACCCTGTATATATTCTGAAGTTTGACTATGAATATTGTTTTAGAAAAAAACCGCGAAAATCAAATAAAAGGATACACCTAAAGACAGTCTATTCTTTATGTTCATTGGAGAACTCTTTGTAAAAAGATAACAGGGAACAGCCTTAAAAAGTAGCGGAAACGCCGATATAGGCTGCACGCCCCACAGATGGAATAATGCCGGGACCAGGGTATTCATCCGTCCGGCGGGTGAAATAGGCTTTATTGGTCATATTGTTAATGCCCGCTTTAATGGCAAATCTTTTTATCCTGTAAGTGGTGCTCAGGTCCAATACCGTATAGGCAGGGATATAGCCTGCAACTGGATCGTCACTGGATTTAGCGTTCGTAGCATCCCCGTAAGCGTCCCCGATATTATTCACCTGGAACGTAGCGGATAACCTCGTATCATAATAGGTCACCCCGATCCTGTTGATATATTTTGCCGCAGCCTCTACCCTGTTGCCGGAAAACTCACCAGTTGTATACTTCGCATCCGTAAAAGCAAAAGAATTAAAAATGCTTAATCCCTTCTTAGAAAGCGGGTGCAGGTATTTCAGGACATTGAATTCAATATAACTTTCGATGCCTTTATGAACACTGTTGGCGACATTGGTGCGTAAGGTATATTCGGCAGGTGTCCCTGCGTCGATCAGTACAGTTCCGATGCGCTTGTTATAAGCCAGGTAAAACAAACCGATGTCAAAGTTCAGGTAGTTCTTCACCGTACCGCGGTAACCAAGATCCGAATTAAATCCATTGGCATCCTTAAGATTGGGATCGATCCTGGAAGTTATGCCAAATGGCTGTAGTTGTGCATAATCGATAGGACGATAGGCCTGGCTGATATTCGCATAGATATTAGTATTCTTTGTTGTTTTGAATTCAGCCCCGAACCCGAAGAGAGGAATGTAACGGTCCCTGCTCTCGTCAGCGGTGAGTTTGTCTGCCCCCTCATATTTATATCCCTTTGCGGTGCTGTTTAAGTATTCAAACCGGAAACCCGGCGTAAGCGTAAGCCGCTCATGGACCCTGATAATATTTTCGATAAAAGGAGCCAGGTTGGTCGTTTTAAAATCAAGATCATATTCATAGTCGCCGGTAACAGACAGGTCGAAATCAGAACCCGTGGTCCCTTCACCCCCACCCTGTCGCTTAAACCATGCATAGGCATAGCGAATGCCTGTCGCCAGTGTATTATTTGTTTTACCTAGCCTGTAGTTATGCAATAATCTTATCTCGGTGGTTGTATTGTGCATGCCTTCATTTTCCACTTCCCTTGGCACATATTCACCGGTTGAAGGATCTATTTCATCCAGGGCACCTGCCCCGCCATCTTCGTTGCGCCATACAAGTGCCCTGTTGCTGAACAATAAAGCTGTTTTTATATTGAGGGATGTCTTTGCCGATAGTTTATAATTGGCAAAGGCGGAAACAATATTCCAGGGACTTTTCAGCCAGTTCCGGTTGCGGAAGGATGTGCGGGGATCAGCATTGAACATGCTGTCCGTAAGACCGCCCGGCATCCGGATCCGGTTTCTTAGTAAAGAGTATTCCACTCCTGCATTCAATTTGGCGGACGCATTATACTGGATCCTTCCAAATCCCGATAGCTGCCATTGTTTACTATTAGGCCTCCAGCCATCCAGTGTCCTGTATTGGACAAAGCTATAGTAGTTCCATTTTTTCACTGTCCCGCTTATTGCATTAAATGTGTTGAAAAGCCCATAGCTCCCCCCGGTTTGGGATGTTGTGAATTGAAAATGCCTGTCCTTTGGAGCTTCATTAAGCACATAGTTCACCATGCCCCCGAATTGGGAGCCAAATTGTAACGAAGCAGCGCCTCTTATCATTTCAATGCGGCTCACCGCTTCCATCGGGGGCAAATAATAAGATTCGTTATACCCGAAAACATCTGCACTGATATTGTATCCATCCTGCCTCGTATTCATTTCGATGCTTTGGGTAGGATTGAGTCCGCGGGTAGCGATACCATTGGCCGTAAACCCGCCTGTTTCTGTTTCCACGATATTCAATCCAGGTACCCTGCCCAGTATCTGGCGGGTATTATTGATGGCTTTATTGGCATCCAGGCTGTCCACCAGTATCACTTCATTCTTTTTGCCGGCATAGATGATACCATCTTTTACTTCGGGCATATGACCTGTTCCGCGAACTGTTTTAATACCAAGAACGGTCACTTCTTTGAGAGAAACTGTTTTTATTGAATCAGCAGGTTGTTGGGCAATAAGGGTTATTGGAGATAAGCAGAGAAATATAAGGCAGGAAGTTTTCATG
>JANMKG010000056.1:0-4615 GCA_031371915.1 Chitinophagaceae bacterium
GTATCTCCCGTCAGTACACAATCGTTGAAAATATAACCAAACTCTTTTTCTTTTGGTGTTGATGCTGCGGTGATATGCGAGTTCTTCTTGCTGTGGATATGACATTGCTCAAACCAGGCAGTCGAGGAACCAAAAATAAAATCGGTGGTTCCTTCGATATAACAATTCTTATAATATTGCCTGCTGTTCTCGTTATTGGTGAATAATACATCCTGGTTACCGATGAACCGGCAATCATAGAACCTGGCACGGTCCCCATCCGATTCAACCGTGACTGCCTGTCCTGCACTAAACCCCGCGTCATTTACGAAACTGATGTTCTTCGCCGTAAAATCATTGGCCAGGATCTTAAAACTCCAGGATGTTCTTGTATTGATCGTATCGCCGGGCGCTATCACTTTACCTGTATGGTCATCAAAGCTGAGTATAGTGTTGAACCGGTCTTCACCAATCAATGTCACCCGGTCTTTCAGTGAATCCAGGAACAGTTTTTCTTTATAGATCCCGTTCTTAATATAGATCGTTAGCGGTCTGCTATTTTGAGGGACAGCATTCAATGCATCCTGGACCTTTATGTACTGGCCGGATCCATCAGGGGCAACGATAATAGTGGTTGATAATGCGGTAGTCTTTATTTTAGGTAAAGGAAATATTCTCCTCAGGAAAGTATCCATCGTATTCACCACCGGGGTGAACCATGGTTCAAACAAAACAAATAAATGAGGGGCATTAAAAACTTTTACTTCTGTGAATACCCCATAATGAGTGGCGAGGTTGATAAAATCCTCCCGGCCTGCATGCATCCTTTCTGCCGAGCTGTTGATAAAAAGTGTTGGCGCTGTTGTATGACTTATATAAGTTAAGGGTGAGCCTTTTTTCCATAATTCGGGGTTGGCTGTTTTAGTATAACCAAAATACTGGGAAGCGGCTGACAATCGTTTACTGTCATCGCCTTCCCCTGATTCAGGATGAATAAAAGCAAGTAATCCGTCGAGGTCGATCACCGCATTGACCATGGTGGCTGAAGCAGTGAGATTTTTATCCTGGAATTCCAGGAGCCCGTTAGTTGTTCCCGCGAAAGCTGCGAGCTCGCCGCCCGAAGAATGTCCGGCGATAACGATACGATCCGGGTCCAGGTTATAAACAGCACTTTTTTTTCTTACCCAACTGATAGCTGATTTTATATCCATCACTGCCGCGGGGAAAAGGGCTTCGGGCGACAGACGATATTCAGGAGTAAAACAAACATATCCCAGTTCAGCAAGCCTTTCGGCCATAGGATGGTGCAGGGACTTGTTACCGCTTCTCCAGCCACCGCCATGAATAATGATGATAGCAGTACGAAGACCAGGATTCTTTTTCAGCGGAGAAAAAACATCGATCAGCAATTTATGATTGCCAGCTGTTGCATAAACAATATTCATTTCTGTTTTGACATGCGGGGAATTGCGTAAAGTAACAAGCGCTGCTTCGGGATAATTTTTTTTAGTGCTTTCATAAGCACTGCTGATCGTGTACGAAGTATCCGGCTTGCCGGTAGGCGGGGTTGGAGCTTGTGCATCCGTCTGCGAAAGGATCAAGCAACCGGTAAGTATATAAAGAAGTTGCTTCACGAAAACGCCTATTTTTTTAGGGGGACAAATATCCTTTCTGAAAGATCAGGGACCAATACTTTTAATTCCTGTAAGATGAGTTCTGCGATCAGTCTTGCACCGAGTTCATTAAAATGGGTATTGTCTTCCCTGCCCTCGGGGTAATTGGGATGCTCACCGGCTTTTAGCTGGACGAAAAGCAATTTGGAATTCTCCGCCCCGAACTGCTGGTAAAGAGCCCTGCTTTTTTCATCCAGGTCGAAGAAAAGAACATTTTCCTCTTTTGCTACTTCCCGGGTGAGACCGGAATATATTTCGTGTGTTTGTACAGCATTACCGTCTTTATCAAATTTCCTTCTTGACACCGGTGTAAATAAGATCGGTGTAGCGCCTTTTTCTTTTGTTTCTTTTATGAATTTCCGCAGGTTCATTTTAAAAGTATCAGGGGTAGAGTAACGTTCTTTTTTGTCAACAGACTCGTCATTGTGCCCAAACTGGATAATCACATAATCGCCCGGTCTGGCTTCATCATAAATGGACTTCCACAAACCCTCACTGATAAACGTTTTAGTGCTGCGGCCATTCTTTGCCCTGTTTACCACGGTAACAGTGGAATCCCAGAATTGCACAAAAGGCATTCCCCAGCCAGTTTCAGGGTAAGCTTTTGTTTCCTTGATACTCATCGTAGAGTCACCGGCCAGGAAGATCTTTATTTTATTTTTTTCAGGCATGACGAATGCAAAGATCAATACGAGTGCCGGGATTAGAAATATCTTTTTCATTTTACAAGACTATTAAGGTATACTTCGATATTGGTATAACCCTTGCTTAGTTTATACCCGCTGGCATCAGTAGGATCAGCCGGGTTCAGTCCATTCTTTTTTTCCCATTCATCGGGAATACCATCCTTATCACTATCGGCAGGAGCGGGCACGGAACGCAGCGCAGGCCAGGCATTGACAGTTAACTCATATGCTGTACCATGAGGATAGCCGCCCTGTACATCGATGAAACCACCTGTCCTGTTTTGTACATTGCTGATGATCCTTGCATCAAGTGTATCTCTTTTATAGCTTGCACCCGCGGATCTTAGTACAGCGGAATAAGCTTCTTCGGCAGTTTGCAGGGGTATTGGATCAAAAGAATGAGGATGGTCGATGATGGATGCTTTTTTATCGTCTTCGGTTCCGTTATTCCCCATTTCAATCCCCAGCCAGTTGTTATTCGTAACGTCTTTTGATCCGTCGACATAATTCCCGTTCACATAAAATTTCCCATAAGGGATCACTGGTTTTTCCCATTTCCCCGGGCTTACGATCTTATACATCGAACCTTTGCTAGTGGAAGGACCGTATTTAAAATAATTATTGACAAGGTTATAATTACCCCCTTCACCGGCATAAATGGAATTAACACCCCAGTTATAGATCACGTTATTACGGTAGTCTACATTTTCCTCCGGGGAACTCCGGATCCCATTGAAGCGGGGATTGCGGTTATTGCAATGCGCGAATAAATTATGATGGGCCGTCAGATGTGCCCCACCCCAGATAGCGCCATAACCATGGTGCTCATAATCTTTATCACCGGTTTCAAAATGATAAGAGTAATTAAGTGGTTCATAGATCATATTCCATTGGAGTGTGGTACTGTCGCCAGCGTATACAGAGAAGACCTCGTCGGTACTCCAGCTCAGGCTGCAATGATCGATCACAATAAATTTTCTTCTTGTGCCGCCAAAAGCATCATCACCACCATTGCCGTCGACCATCCCGCCTTTCTGGTATTTGTCACCCATGCGGAAACGCAGGTATCTCACAATGATATTATCACCTCCCAAACCCACTGAATTATCAGCGAGGCAAATTCCATCACCGGGAGCTGACTGACCTGCTATCGTTACATCGCCCTTGATAGTAAGTTTTGTTTCCAGGTGGATCGTCCCCGAAACGGAAAAAACGATCATGCGTTTTCCTTTTGCTTCGGCGGCTTCGCGGAAACTACCGGGACCTTTATCATCCAGGCTGGAAACGATATATACTTTTCCTCCACGGCCACCCGTTGTATATTTTCCAAATCCCTCCACGGTGGGAAAAGCACCAGGGAGACTGGGTGTCTGGTCCGGTATTACTTTACCGGCAGGCAGGGTTTGCTGGGCACAGGAAATTAAGGAAAGCATCCAAAGCCCGTTCAATACCAGTACTATCTTTTTCATTGTACTAATTATTTATTACAGACGATCAGAAGAAAGTAAGGCTGCATTTTCTGCAGCCTTATATTAAAAACTAACATGAGAGAACTAATTAATAACCCGGGTTCTGTGTCAGGTTCACATTCGCGTCCCTGGCCGGTTGGGGTATCGGTAATAATTCTCCTTTACCCGTTACAAAACCGGTAGCATACCTTCCGAGCGGTGATGTAGTACCCGCTGCCCCGATGTTGGCATTTAACCATGTAACTGATGTAGCTGCCGTTATCCACCGGGTACCATTACTGTAAAAGCCTACCGTTTTAGCCGGGCCATTCACCACTGCCGGAGTTGCTTTCACTACTGTACCTGCATATACATAAGTTGCCAAACCATCTATTGTTTGCCCGCCTACACCGTTTACGACCATATTGTAGGTCCAGTCCGCTGTCGTAGTGGCGGCAGCATTATTCGGGGTGAACCTGAGCCAATATATTTTACCGGTATTCGCGACAGCATCGGGTAAGGTGATAACATTGGTCTGACCTTTTACGGTAACTCCGAAATCACTCCCCAGCAGTGTATAGTTACCAGTTACGGTCACTGGAGGGTTAGGAGGAGTGGGGGTATAGAATGAATTAGCCCATAGACCGCCGATATTATTATCATCAGAAGCGGTGTTCGTATAATAATACATGGTTATGGGTAATGTAGCACTAAGGGAATAGGTTGGGTAGTTCGCCATGTACGATGTATTGACCATGGCAGTAAGCGCGGTCATTTTTTGCATATTCACTTTTGATTCCGCGATAGCTGTTGCAAGAAGGTTCCAGCG
>JANMKG010000062.1:0-7461 GCA_031371915.1 Chitinophagaceae bacterium
GACCCAGGATAATACCCGTATTGTTATTAAAGCACCAGGCACTAGTTAAATCCAAAGGGTTTAAAAAATTCCGGTATATAGGCGATCCGATAAATGCAGTTAAAATATTTAATGATTTAAAAGCGGATGAACTGGTTTTCCTTGATATTAAAGCAAGTGCTGAAAAAAAAGTTATTTCCCTGGATTTTGTTAAGGATGTTGGGGAAGAAGCCAATATGCCATTTGCAGTAGGAGGCGGGATCCGTACGATCGACGATATCGGGAAAATAATTGCAGCCGGTGCTGAAAAGGTAATCATCAACAGTTATGCGGGAGAAAATCCTGGTTTTATCAAGGAAGCCTCCACTATATTTGGATCTTCCACTATTGCTGTTTGTATTGATGTAAAAAAGAAATTTTTAGGCGGGGTACAAACATGGATCAAGAACGGGAGTATTCCCACAGGATATTCGCCTGTTGATTTTGCCAGGATGATGGAGGACAATGGGGCAGGAGAAATAATAATCCAGTCCATTGAAAAAGACGGCATGATGACGGGGTATGATATTGACTTAATAAAAAGCATATCAAAAGTTGTCTCCATCCCGGTGGTTGCTTTGGGCGGGGTGGGGAATTTAACTCATTTAAAAGAAGGTTATACGCAAGGATTTGCCAATGGGCTTGCTGCCGGAAGCTTTTTTGTTTATCACGGACCCAAACAAGGAGTGCTTATAACCTACCCGGATAAATCTGAAAAGATATTTTGAGATGCTTGATTAGCGTCTAATTAATGGCCTGCCAGGAATCCCTGGTATGGTCTTTTTTGAAGGTTCCCTGCTTTCCTACTGATGTTATAAATAGGGTATAGCCAAAAATGCTTATCATTGCATTTTTATTTTTGATTTATTTTATTTTTTTAGCTTAATAAACTACCCTAATACTATTTACACATGAATACAAGGAGCTACCAGCAATGTAATAGGTGTGTTATGGATACAAGTGACCAGTTTATCACATTTGATGAAAAGGGTAATTGTAATCATTGTAATGAATATAATAAGAAGATTGCAAGTGAAAAGCATCTTGATAAATCAAGCCAGGGTTCACTGGACGAGGTAATAAAAAAAATTAAGAAAAAGGGCGTTAATAAGACTTATGATTGCGTGCTGGGTGTAAGCGGTGGAGTTGATAGTTGTTATACAGCAATAGTTTTAAAACAACTAGGGCTCAGGGTGCTGGCAGTACATATGGATAATGGGTGGAATTCGGAAATAGCTGTAAAAAATATTAAAAATCTTGTCAATAAACTGGGCATTGATTACCAGAGTTATGTACTTGACTGGGAAGAGTTTAAAGATTTGCAATTGGCTTTTCTTAAAGCTTCGGTACCGGAAGCGGAAACTCCAACCGATATTGCTATACAAGGCGCCTTGCACAAAGTAGCAGCCGAAAACGGTATAAAATACATCATAAGCGGAGGTAATTTTTCAACAGAAGGCATTTTACCCAAGAGCTGGCATTATAATCCCAAAGACACAAAATATTTAAAGGGCATACATAAACAATTTGGAACTGTTAAACTCCGTAGTTTCCCAACTTTTGGTTATGCAAAAGAGATCTATTACAAGTTTATCCAGGGTATTAAAATAATTTATTTGTTGAGTTATATTAATTTCACAAAAAAGGAAGCCCAGGATCTTTTGGAGAAGGAGTATGGCTGGAAGTATTATGGGGGCAAACATTATGAATCAAAATATACTGGTTTTTTGCAATCCTATATTTTACCTGAAAAATTCAATATTGATTACCGGAGAGCAACTTTTTCAAGCCAGATTTGTGCAGGTGAAATTACCCGGGAGTATGCATTGAATGAATTGATGAAAAAATCATGGGAGCCTGCAAAAGTCGAAGAAGAAGAAATTTACATTTGTAAAAAACTTGGAATTTCACTTCCCGAATTTAAAGAAATCATGGCTGCACCGCCTAAATCACATAGGGATTATCCAAATGATGAAAAACTATTGGAATTTATTTATGGGTTGTATCGTAAAAATTTTAGGAAAGAAAGTTAGTATTAGCGAACAGCTAGGATTTCAATTCAAATTCTAAAAAACTCAAGTATTGTTGACCTTTATTTGTACGGGTCACTAATAAAAATCCTAAAATAATTGTATGCCTTCTTTTGATATCGTAAGTAAAGTAGAAGCACAGGCACTTGAAAATGCTGTGAATGTTACCACGAAAGAGATTACTAACCGGTTTGATTTTAAAGGATCACATGTTGTCATCAATCTTGACAAAAAGGAATTCCTTGTCAAATTAGAAACCGATGATGATATGAAGATGCGGCAACTGATCGACGTACTGATCAGCCGTGCGCATAAACAGGGCATAGCCCCGGAAGCCTTTGATGCATCAAAAGAAGGAGCCCAGAGCGGTAAGTCCTGGAAGAAAGAAGTAAAAGTGCGGAATGGGCTGGCCCAGGAAGATGCGAAAAAGGTCGTAAAACTCATCAAAGACTCCGGAATGAAGGTCCAGGCCTCTATTAATGATGACCTGGTAAGGGTAACGGCTAAAAAGATTGATGACCTGCAGGCTGTGATCCAGCTTTGTAAAAATGGGGATCTTGGAATTCCTTTACAATATGTCAATATGAGGGATTAAGCTCTTAATAAAACCCTGTTTTGAGCTTTTTCCTGTTAATAAAAAAGTGGAAAAGGGGTGCATATCAAACCAGGGAAAAATTTGGAAGAGAGTATCCTTGTGAACTATATTTGATTTACAACTGCACGACGTTTTAGCAATAAAATGAAGTGCTTGGAGAAACGGAAGTCCCTCAAAAGATGGAAGTAACTCCGGGAGTAAAGGAAACCCGTCAAAAGGTGGAATTTATTCCAGAAAGCATCAGGTATGCAAACAGAAGGCGCAAGCCGGAAGCGAGCTAACTTGGTGCTTTCATCTTTTATGCCACGAGTACTTAGCTACAGATTACACGGATTAACACAGATTAGTTGCCTTAGACCCATAAAGACTTTAATTGCCTTGTAAAAAAATAGCTCCTCTGCTACATCCAAACGAGCCGTGATGCTCGGGTGTGAGCCTTTAATCTGTGTAATCTGTGGCTAAAATGTATTTTCTCTAAGATTTGGCTATAAAGCTATCCTGGCCTATCTTTGCACCCCTAAAATTTATCTATTCATCTGTACGGCAAAATCCGTGCAGCCTTCAAAATCATCTAGTTATGAAAAAAGGAATCCATCCCGACAGCTACCGGTTAGTAGTTTTTAAAGACATGAGTAACGGCCATACTTTTCTTAGCCGTTCTACAGCCTCCGCTAAAGAGACTGTAAAATGGGAAGACGGTAACGAATACCCCCTGGTGAAGCTGGAAATTTCCAATACTTCTCACCCTTTCTTTACTGGTAAGAATATGCTTGTCGACACAGCAGGCCGAATCGACAAATTCAAGAAGAAATACGCTAAAAAGGCAGAATAATATTAAATTGTGACACTACTCGATCCGTCTGTTGACGGAAAGAGTTTTGTTTTTCATGGCTATACTTTAGACCTCCCGATTCTTCGGGAGGTTGTTTATTTTTACACCTACTCATTTTATGAACAAGATCATCTTCACCGAAGAATTTTGCCAGCCGGAGAACCTGCATCCTTTTACCCTTACCCGGCAGATGCAGGATATCCGGGTTGGTATCCTGACCATCCGGGAAAAATGGGAGAGGATGCTGGGTCTTCCTTCCTTTGACAAAAAAGAAGATGATTATAAGGACCTGCAGTTGTCTGTGAACATGGATGAGGCGGTCGGGGAAGGAGTTTGCTTTTTGATCCACGGTAATGTGTTGCCGACCCCCCAGTTGGTAAAAGCGGTGCGACGCTTAAAGAACGGCGAATTCATAGCCGGTAGCGAGGGAAACGGCATCATTTACCGGTTCACCAAAAAAGAGATCGTTGACCGGTTTAAAATAAAAGTGGGGAATGCCAGGACGATAAAAGAAGAGATCAGGGCGATCCGGTTCCCCTGGGATATATTTCAATCCAATGACTGGGCCATCCGCCAGGATTTTGCCCTGATCACCCACAAAAGAAGATCACACCGCCTGTCAACGACCAACCAGGTGACCCTTCGCTCACAGGTCTTCCTCGAAAAGGGGGCCAAAATCGAGCATTGTATTATTAATGCGTCAACCGGTCCCGTATATATCGGTAAAGGGGCCGAGGTCATGGAAGGTTCCATCATCCGTGGGCCTTTTGCGATGGGAGAAGGTGCTTGTCTGAAACTAGGCACAAAAGTTTATGGTGCCACGACCCTGGGACCGCGTTGCGTGGTGGGAGGTGAAATTAAGAACACCGTTTTGTTTGGTTACAGTAATAAAGCTCATGATGGCTACCTGGGTGATTCTGTTATAGGGGAGTGGTGCAATTTAGGCGCAGGTACTACCAACTCCAATCTTAAGAATAATGCAAGTGATGTAAAGGTATGGACACCAAAAGGACAGATGAATGCCGGGCCCAAATGCGGGGTCATGATGGGTGATTATTCAAGATCGGCTGTGAATACCGCTATCAATACTGGTACGGTGATCGGGGTTTCCTGCAATATTTTTGGAGCTGGACTTACGCCGAAATATATTCCTAATTTTTCCTGGGGCAGTGAAGGCGTTAAACGTTATGAATTTGAAAAAGCGCTGGCCGATATTGGAGACTGGAAAAAATTAAAACAGCAAACAGTGACAGAAGATGAAAAAAGTATTTTGAAGTATATATTTGAGAAATACTAGCTAAGAGCCCATAGCCGATAGCCAAGAGCCGATAGCCATGAATCAAAGAGAAACTAACAAGTTTAAACAGCATTATGAGAAAACAAATTGCCGCTGCTAACTGGAAAATGAACCTTACTTACCAGCAGGGGGAAAAATTACTGGATGATATTTTTGCTGCGAAGATCGGATTGCAGGCCCACCAGCTGACCATTTTTGCCGTTCCTTATCCTTATCTCCTGATGACGAGAAGCGAAGTGGAGGAAGAGAAGAACTATTATGCCGCGGCACAGAATTGTTACCACAAAAAAGCAGGAGCATTCACAGGGGAAGTGTCCGTGGAAATGTTGCATTCTTTGGGGATCGCTTACTGTGTGATCGGTCACAGCGAGCGAAGGGAATACTTTGCTGAAACTCATGCAATGCTGGCAGAGAAAATCAATCTTTGTTTTGAATCTTTTATCACCCCTATTTTCTGCTGCGGGGAACCTTTATCCATCAGGGAAACTGGTAAACAAAATGATTTTGTAAGTATTCAATTAAAGGAATCCCTTTTTCATTTGCCGGCCGAAAAGATCAGGAATATCGTTATCGCCTACGAACCTATCTGGGCGATCGGCACGGGTAAAACGGCGAGCACAGAACAGGCACAAGAAATGCACCGGTATTTACGTTCTGTAGTGGCAGCCCAATATGGTGAATCGGTTGCCAGCGAGATCCCTATCCTCTATGGAGGCAGCGTGAAGGCCGGGAATGCCAAAGAATTATTTAGCTGTCCCGATGTGGATGGCGGTTTAGTGGGTGGGGCTTCCCTGGTGGCAGCCGAATTTGTGGAGATAATCAGGGCGCTTAAGCCCCAGGGCTAATGGCTAATGGCTAATGGCTATTGGCTAATGGCTCCTGGCTGCAGGCAGTTAATTATTCATCTTTAATTCTTCATTAATCTCTGCTCCTTTTCATATCGTGATTGCCCGCAGGAACCAGGTGCTGCTGAGTTTCTTAAAGATCAGGGCAGTTATAAACGGGAAAGAGATTTACCCGCTGCTCAGTACCAAACCTGTGGTGATCCCTGTAAATGAGAATAATCCCCGTATCGTTATCACGGATGGGTACCATATCACCAAACCACTGAAACTTGTTTATAAAGACCTTCATACTTATTGTTTCAAAGTGACCTGTGCGATCAGCGACAGGCAGTTGCTGGGAGGCTTTATCGTTTTGTCCGCCTTATACCTGGGAGGCCTCTTCACTGGTTTGCTCGTGCTGAAGATATTTAGTTTTATTCCTCTTCTGTACCTGCTTATGTTCTACTATATAAACCGGAGGGAGTTTATACGGCTGGTACCCGTACTGAATTAATTAGCTACTGTAACTGTATTGGATTCGGGAAGGGGCACTTTCTCATAGTCGTTGATACGGTCAATATCAAGAATGGTCTTATTCAGATCCTCACTGGGATGATACATCATCTTGAATTTTGCACCCCAAACGATCTCGGAACTTATATAAGAGGTCCTCGTAACAACATTATTGGAAAAAACTTCGTCGAATCCTTTTACAAATACAAGGATCTCCATATCTGTGCTGGCTATATCTTCTTTGCTGAATCCATAAAAAGGGCTTTTATCGGTTATCGGGTGCACAATGGTCCAGCTTAACGCCAGCGAATTGATCTTCGAAAACTCCAGGTCGAGGTTAAAAAACTTATCCGTCAGTTTCCCGTTTTCTTCCGTAGTGATCGCCATAGTAAGTTTAACTTCTACTTCTGAAAGGCTGTTATTCTTGTACGGAGCAAGACGGAACATCAATGCGGTACCGTCTTTGAAAGGGGCGATCAGGGCATTGGGGCTGAATTTTAAAAAAGCACGGGGTCGTGAAAAACGACCATAGAAAAGGCCTGTCGCGATAGCAAAGCTCAAAAGTCCCAGGAAGGCTTCAAAGGTGGAAACGGCGCTGGCTGCAAAACCAACAGGGCTTATACGACCATAGCCCACCGTGGTAAATGTTTGTGCGCTGAAGAAGAATACTTCAGTAAAATTTTTCCAGGGAGAACCGCTGTTGACGCCGGCCAGGTGATCGATGCCGATCAGGTAATAAATACCTGCAAAGACAAAATTTACGCTGATATAGATCAGCAATAACAAGAGCAGGAATTTTGAACGTTTCATTCCCAGCATGGTATGGTACCAGCTGTAGCGGTAAAAAATACCTACTCCTTTCTTAATGACATTGGCGCCCCCGTCACGATTCACAAAACGCCCCCCGGTGCTGGTTGCCCCTGTACCAAAACCTGTATTATTCTCGTCCTTCAGGTTGCGGAGTTTTTTTAGTATCGCCATATCCAAAAGTATAATTTATTTGAACAAATTGGGTGCAATGACAGGATATGATCATCGCCGGATTTTGTTCACAGCCCGGGCTGGGTTACTTTTATGGTCTTATGACCCGTAAAAAGATACTATGGCTTTGCAGTTGGTACCCCGGTAAAACAGAACCTTTCAATGGCGATTTTGTACAACGGCACGCAAGGGCGGCAGCATTGTATAATGATATATATGTGATCCATGTAACGGGTGATTTAACAGGGCATATAAAAAATACAGAAAAAGAGATCCGGGTATTTCCCGGGCTTATCGAACATATCGTATACTATAATAGGACAGGCTCTTTGTTAGGTAAACTCAAATCACACTATCAATGGCTAAGACTT
>JANMKG010000083.1:0-19251 GCA_031371915.1 Chitinophagaceae bacterium
GGTCTCCGCGGGTTTGGGGGAAGCCATTGCTCTCTTCAACTGTTCCTCTTTACTGATCCCCGATAATAAAAACCCCTTGCTTGCGTCTCTTGGATCAGCAGGCAGGATCTCGTATTCTCCACCCATCATCGTTAGCATAGCTTCGTTGTAGTTATACTGTTTGCCAGTCGAATCCTTAAACACACTCGTTTTTAATACGTGGTATTCCAGCCCATTGTAGGTAAAGGAAAACTGGCTGTGGGCAACAGTGGCAGCTAAAACAATAACTGTAGTGATGAAAAAATGTTTCATAAAGGATGTTGCTGGTTACTGGTTACTGGTTGCTGGTTGCTGGTTGCTGGTTGCTCAAAATGGGAAAGACTTTACTGGTTTCAGTTACCAGCAACGAGTACCCAGTAACCAGTAACAAGCAACCTTTCTCATGCAATCGTCCAAACTTCATTTCCCCGCAACAGCTTATCGAGATCTGCGGGCTTTCTTGATTTTGCTTCTTCTATCTGTGCTGCCATTACATCTTCGTAGCAGTAACGATTGGTTTGATAAAATACGCCAAATGGTCTTGGCAGGTGACCTTCGATCTTGGGGTCGTCAAATATTCTGACCAATACCTGTGCCTTGTAAATATCATGCTCGTCATGCACCCATAGCTCATCAGCGCTATGGCCTTCATTCAAATTCACTACCCTTGGGGTAAATCCATCCAGTTTGATCCCTTTATCATTATTAGCGCCGAATATAAAGGGCTTGCCCTGCTCAAGAAATAAAGTTTCCTGGGGCTTACTTCCTTTCTCTGTAAAAATTTCAAAGGCGCCGTCATTAAAGATGTTACAGTTCTGGTATATTTCTAAAAAAGAAGCTCCCTTATGCTGGTTCGTTCTGATCAGCATGGCCTGGAGGTGCTTGGGGTCACGGTCCATGGTGCGGGCAACAAATGTTGCATCGGCACCCAATGCCAGTGCCAGGGGATTGAATGGATGGTCAATACTTCCCATAGGTGTTGACTTGGTGATCTTATGTTCTTCCGAGGTGGGGGAATATTGTCCTTTTGTCAATCCATAGATCTGGTTATTGAACAGCAATACATTCACATCAAAATTCCTGCGCAGCAAATGGATGGTATGGTTACCGCCGATGCTCAGGCCATCTCCGTCACCAGTAACGATCCAAACACTCAGTTCAGGCCTGGAAGCCTTCAACCCGGATGCAACAGCCGTGGCACGACCATGGATCGAATGCATACCATACGTATTCATATAATAGGGGAAGCGGCTGCTGCAACCGATACCTGATACAATGACAATGTTCTCCCTGGCGATCCCGAGCGTCGGCATCACTTTTTGTACCTGGGCCAGGATCGAATAATCCCCGCAACCGGGGCACCAGCGCACTTCCTGGTCGGTGGCAAAATCTTTTGCCGTGAGGCCCGGGGCTATTGTTTCTGTTGACATCCATTAATAATTAAGAATGAAAAATTAAGAATTTTTCCTCTGCAAAATTCATTATTAATTCTTAATTATTCATTTTTAATTCCCTGTAAAGCTTCCCAATACTCCGCCCCTCTCCGTGTGTGCGGGATAACGATCGTGCCGCCTACGATATTGGCCACGGCAAAGACCTCGTAAATCTCGTCGGTGCTGATCCCTAATTCATGGGATTTGCCCAAATGGTATTTGATGCAATCATCACAGCGAAGCACCATACTGGCAACCAATCCTAGCAGTTCTTTCGTTTTAATGTCCAGGGCTCCTGCTGTATAGGTATTGGTATCCAGGTTCCAGAGCCGCTTGATGACAAGGTTGTCTTTGCTGAGAATAACATCGTTCATCCTTGTCCTGTAGTCATTGAATTCTTTAACAAGATCACTCATGGTATAAGTTTTAAGACCACAAATGTAGAAAACAGCGTCGTTTGTCATTTACACATTTGGGAAACGATGATGAATTCGTACATTCAGCATCCAAAATATTGATTATGAAAAAATGCTTCTCCGGGTTTGCTTTTGCCTTGTTTTTTTTATCCTCCTTTGCCCAAAACAGCAAGGACCCGGTTAAAGTAACTGATATGCTGAAAATAAGGTCGCTTAACGGTGTTACACTTAACAAGGATGGCAGTAAAGCTCTTTTTACTGTTACGGCTATCGAACCCGATGGCGACAGCAAGCTGGAATATAAATATGTGAACCAGGTCTGGATCGTAAACACAGACGGGAGTTCCTCACCTAAACAGCTTACTACCAAAGAAAGCTCCTCCCAGGCGACTTTTAGTCCGGATGGGAAACAGATCGCTTTTGTCAGGGCGGTCGATAATAAACCACAGGTATTTTTATTATCCTTAGAAGGCGGCGAAGCCGTCCAGCTGACAAAATATAAATACGGTGCCGGCACCCCCAAATGGAGCCCCGACGGAAAACAAATCCTTTTCTCTTCCAATATTACCCTGAAAGATCTCCTGAAAGATTCTTTGCTGAACCCTGGTAAAGAGATCCCTAAATGGTCATTTGAAAAACCGGGCTTTACCGCCAACCAGCAGTTACGAACTTCTGCGGCAAAGCCTGATCCTGATGGAAGCATGGAAGAGATAAGGGCCTACCTGGAAAATGATGTAACAGATAAAAAAGCGAAAGTGGTGAACAAACTGAATTTCCAGGATGAGACGGATGTAAACGCCGATATCAGCTTTAATTATTTTTTTATCACCGAGGCAATAGCAGATGCCAAACCTATTGCCATCACCAAAGGTTTTTATCGCTACAATTTTGCCGACTTCACTCCTGACGGGAAAAAGATCATCCTGGCGGGCGATATAGATTCTGTTCAAAACGCCGACCGTTCCCTCGAAACTGAAATATTCATTGCTAACACCGATGGCAGCGGGCTCCGCAAACTGCTGGGGGAAGAAGGCAAAAGTTATAATTCACCAACCGTGTCTCCTTCCGGGAAATGGCTGGCTTTTCAATACGGCAATACTTCTTTTGTCAATGTTCCGGTACTCGCTGTCATGTCCCTGGATGGATCATCCAAAATTTTCACCGATATTCCTTTTGACCGCAACAAAGGAAATCTTACCTGGAGTAATGATGAAAAGTTCATTTATTTCGCTGCCCAGAGTAACGGCGGTCAGCCGCTTTACCGGGCGGATATTGCTACAAAAACCGTAGAGCAATTAACGGATCAAAACAGCGGTGTCACCAATTTTGATCTTGTCAACAATAAACTTGTTTTTGTAAAAACAGAACCAGCCGATCCCTTTGAATTGTATGCTGCCGATCCGTCGGCGAAAAATGCCAGCAGGATCAGCAGTTTTAATACAGCGTGGCTGTCCACAAAAAAATTAAGCTTCCCGGAAAAACATAGTTTCAAAAATGAAAAGGGAATGGAGATCGAATACTGGGTGATGAAGCCAGCCAATTATCAACCCGGTAAAAAATATCCCCTGTTAGTAGAGATACATGGCGGACCTTCTGCCATGTGGGGACCCGGGGAAACAAGTATGTGGCACGAATACCAGTACTTCTGCAGCAAAGGATATGGAGTAGTGTATTGTAACCCGAGGGGAAGCGGTGGCTATGGCCTGGATTTTCTTCGGGGTAATATCAATGATTGGGGTACCGGTCCCACCAGCGATGTATTGACAGCACTTGATAAAACTATTGTTGCCGAAAACTGGGTAGATACTTCCCGCTTACTGGTAACCGGTGGGTCCTACGCGGGTTACCTCGTGGCCTGGATCATCGCGCATGATCATCGTTTTAAAGCCGCCTGCTCACAAAGGGGTGTTTATGACCTGGCTACTTTTTTTGGTGAAGGAAATGCCTGGCGGCTGGTGCCCAATTATTTTGGTGGTTATCCCTGGGAACCTGCTACCAAAGCGATACTGGAAAGGGAATCACCGATCAATTATGTACAAAATATCACCACTCCTTATATTATTTTCCATGGAGACAATGACAGGCGCACGGGTTTTGTACAAAGCGAAATGATGTTCAGGAGTTTAAAAGCGCTCGGCAGGCCAGTGGAGTATGTCCGGCATCCCGGCGGCACGCATGAACTGACAAGAAGTGGTAACAACAGGCAGCGTATTGACCAGATGCTCAGGACCTACGAGTTTTTTGAGCGATGGATCCGTTAAATTTTTTTACCGGATGCCGCCATATCGACCCGGCCTCCGTCTGTAATAATGCATTCTATGTTACACAAAAAGAAAATACTGGCTTTCTCCCTGCTCGCTGCATTTGTAGTGTTGGGTGTAGCCGCTATAAGACCACCTGTTCAAAAAGACAGGAACCTGAAAGTATTACCCAAGGATATCAGCGATGAAAAACTGGATAGTATTATGCATACCTACAATATCGCCCTGGGTGTTAAATGTAATTTCTGTCATGTCCGCCAGTTAATCGGTCTTGATAGTCTTAACTATGCATCCGATGCAGAACCGATGAAAGAAAATGCACGGGAGATGATGAAGATGGTCATCCAGATCAACAAGAATAATTTTTATTTTGATAAGAACGAGCGGCCCGAATACCTGCACACCGTGACCTGCAAAACCTGTCACAGGGGTGAACCTTTTCCGCCCGCAGATTAATCATCATCTTTTTTACAGGCCTTCAACCAGTCCTTGATCCCTTCTACGATCGCTTTGGCTACCGTTTTATGGAATTCAGGATCAAGAATGAGTTTTTCATCTTCCGGGTTGCTGAGAAACGCCACTTCCACAAGACAGTTGGGATAATCCGTGGGGCCACTCAATGCAAAATTGAAACTACCGATGTTCCCGAAATTAATCAGCCCTGTTTTCTCCATCCTTTCGAGGATGAATTGTGTCAGGGGGCGAAACCCAATATAGCGGTAATAAGTACTTACACCCCGTATACTGTCACGTACTGATGAATTGAGATGGATGCTGATCATAAAATCCGGGTCTTCTCTTTTCAGCATCTCCGTTCTTTCGATCATCCCGATGGAAGTATCTTTTGTTCTTGTCATGAAGACTTTAGCACCTTTATCCAGTAATTCTTTTTGCAATTGCTGCGCGATCAGGAGCGTATATTTTTTTTCAAGGATACCCGTCTTTACGCCGGAGGCGCCATTATTATCTCCTCCATGCCCGGCATCCACGGCGATCCGCATTTTATCAATATCCAGGTTGGCTGGTTGCCGTTTTATTTTTATCACCAGCCTTTTATCCTGGTAATAGATACTATATCCCCAATGTTGCTCATGTTTCAGGTCAATGATGATCCTGAATACATCATCTTCCGTTTGTTCATGGGAAACATTCTTCACTTCTTTTGCAGAAGAACGTTGAGTGATCCAGTTGGTATTGCTGGTGGCTCCAAAGACATCAATAATAAGTTTGGAAGGATTTACCTGCTGCATACTACGGTAGGGTAATTTCTCCTCCAGGCTAATCGTTACATAATCATATAAAGAATCCCCGTTGACCATCCAGCTATTGGTGAGGTAATAGGGCTGTATCTTAACAAGACTATCTTTTTTGAAATTGGTCCTCGGCAGGTAGGCAAAATGATTTTTAGATAACTGTACCCTGTAATTACCGATGCTGCTATCCACCACTTTTACCACTATGCTCGTATCCAGGTAACCTATTTTGGCACCGCCCAGCCTGTCGGCACCGAGACCATATTCCAGGTAAGGCAAAGCGCCGGTTGTTTTACCTGCGATATAATTATTGGTTCCGTTTTGTGAGAAAGCCGGGTAATAGCCCAGCAAACAAGTAAAAAGGAAGAATCGTATCATCACAGCAAGATAGCATAAAAACCCTCGAACGCCTTTTCAGTAGAATTACGAAATATCTTAATGCTTTTACTGAATCTTAGCATAAACTCTTATCAATAAGCACTATGTAAATAAAACCGTCGTTACTATTGCAGACCGCAACACAACCAGGTGTTGTGTAAACCGAATCCTTATCCTTGAAAAAACCAATACTGTATGACCTGGAATTCCGTCATGGGCCTGATCTCATCTTTTGCTCTCTTCCTGCCCATCTTTTTTGTGCTCGTCCTCCGGCTGGGGGGGTACAAGAGTTTTCCGGCCTTGCTGATCTATTATATCTCCGTGTTTGTTTATAATCTTTTTACGGAGGGTTATATCAAAGCCCCTGCTGATTTTATTCACTACTGGGGATTAAGCAATAACCTGCTGGATGCCCCTTTGATGCTTTCCTTCCTTACTTATTACAGCACCTCACCTGCATTTACCCGCCGGATAAAAATAACGTTGCTGGCTTTTCTCCTTTTTGAGCTGGTTGTCCTGGTTGTAAAAGGGTTGAACGTAGATGCCATTACGATCATCATTGGCCCCGGCCTGCTGCTGGTGTTTGGTCTTTGTCTTTCGCTTTTCATCCGTCATACCAAGATCACCATCATGCACCGCAAAGCTACCGGTAAGGCCTTTATTGCAGCCGCCCTTCTTTTTGCGTATGGTTGTTATACGATAATTTACCTGATGTATTATGTATTCAAGACCCCGCATGTGGATGATACTTTCCTGGTCTACTTTATGGTAGCCACTTTTTCTTCTTTACTGATGTGTGCCGGGATCATCATTGAAAAAAGACGTGTGCAGAAATTACATGAATTAAAAACTACGCGAAAAGAGCTTTCTGCTATTTATAAGGACACAAAAAAAGCTGCCCCTTCGGGAGGAGCAGCCATGTTAGACTTTGACAGGGACCCCTGGAATTAAAAACAATATTTCCCTGCTTCGATCATTTTATCCGCGATCCTTCTCCTGGCATCTTTGCTGTTGAAAGGTTCGGCCTTGGTGAACCGCTTCAATCCCATTAATATCATTCGTTGTTCATCTCCATCCGAAAAAGCATTGACGGCATCCTTGCCTGACTTGTTTACTTTATCTGCCGCATCATACAAATAGGTACGCATGATATCCAGCTGCACCTGGCAGGCTACCTCCCCTTGCTGGTCCACCATCTTCATCACCCGCAGCAGTACGCTTTCCGCATTGAACGTTTCAATGGCCATATCAGCAATGTTCATCAGTACTTCCTGTTCATTTTCTATTTTCATCATCAGTTTTTGTACCGCTGCTCCGGAAGCGATCAGGATCGCTTTTTTAAGATTGGCAACCAATTTTCTTTCTTTGGCAAAAGGTGTTTCGTCTTCCGTTCCAAAATCAGGAATGCTCATTAATTCTTTTTGAACGGCCATTGCCGGGCCCATCAGGTCCAAACGGCCACCCATGGCTCTTTTTAAAGTCATATCCAGTGTAAGAAGCCGGTTGATCTCGTTCGTCCCTTCATAGATCCGGTTGATCCGGCTGTCACGGTAAGCCCTGGAGATATTATACTCCGCACTAAATCCATTACCCCCGTGGATCTGCACTCCTTCGTCTACCACAAAATCAAGTACCTCGCTGCCATAAACTTTTAACATGGCGCATTCAATCGCAAATTCTTCTGCACCGCCCAACAAGGATTCGTTCTCCGGTTTACCCGAAGCAAGCAATTCGCTTTCTTTTTCATCCACCCATTTCGCTGTACGGTATAACGCAGATTCTCCCACAAATACTTTGATTGCCATTTCCGCCAGCTTATGCTTGATCGCCCCGAAATTGGCAATGGGCTGCTTGAACTGCTCTCTTGTTTTTGCATATACCACACTGTCCGATAAGGCTCTCCGGGCACCGCCGATAGCAGCTGCACATAATTTCAGCCGGCCGATGTTCAGGATATTGAAAGCGATCTTATGTCCCTTACCAACCTCACCCAGCAGGTTCTCTGCCGGTACCTTGCAATCCTGGAAATATAATTGTACCGTGGAAGATCCCTTGATTCCCATTTTATGTTCTTCGGGCCCCTGGGTAAATCCTTCTGTTCCTCTTTCTACAATAAAGCCGGTGAACTTGTCGCCATCTACTTTTGCGAACACTGTGTAAACTTGCGCAAAGCCACCATTCGTGATCCAGCATTTTTGCCCATTCAGTATATAATATTTTCCGTCGTCACTCAATTTCGCACTTGTCTTGGCACCCAATGCATCGCTGCCGCTGTTCGGTTCTGTCAGGCCATAAGCTCCCGCCCACTCGCCACTGATCAGTTTCGGTATATATTTTTCTTTTTGTGCCGTTGTACCAAAATACAGGATCGGTAAAGTGCCGATACCCGTATGTGCTGCCACCGCAACAGAAAAAGAATGACCGGCGCCGAGGTATTCGTTGACGATCGTGGAAGTAACAAAATCCTTCCCCAGGCCGCCATACTCTTCCGGGAAGGAAGTGGCCAGCAATCCCTGCTCTCCGGCTTTTCCCACAAGTGATTTCATCAATCCCGGTTCCAGGCTATCGATCCGGTCCAGGTTGGGATACACTTCCGCGTCCAGGAACTGGTTACACATATCCTTTATCATCAGTTGTTCCTCGGTAAATTCTTCGGGAATAAATGTTTCAAAAGGAGAAGATTCCTTTACCAGCCATTCACCACCTTTCAGCACTTTTTTTGTTTCTGTTGCAGTACTCATTGTATGAAGGTTTAAAACGTTTAATATTTTTTATTCTGTTCCCAACTTGCGGACTCTTGTACTTCATGTCCGTTAATCAACCTTTCACGCATCTGGCTGTTTCGTTGAACCCCTACGGGGTTCTGATTACATTTGCTACACTACCTCCGGGTTTCACCTGGAGCTACCTATATTTTACCCCTACGGGGTAATCATTTCCATTCAACAGTTTTTTTAAAGAGCCTGTAATCGTAAACGCTCTATCTTCAACGACCCACTAACTATTCACTATTCACTATTTCAAATTATCATACACCAGCTGTAATACTTCCTTACAAACATCTATCCGGTCTGCCGGTACTGTTATCAATGCCTCGTTCAATGTTTCTTCCGCTAAGGCCATCGTCTCTTCCTGTAATTTCTGCGCCTGTTTGGTCAGGTATATTAAATTGATACGCCTGTCATTCTCGGAAGCCACTCTTTTCACCAGGTTTAATTTTTCAAGATTATCTACCAGGCGGGTAATGCTTGGTTTATCACGAAAAGTGGCATTGCATAATTCCTGTTGGCTGATCCCTTCCTGTTTCCATAAATGATACAATACACTCCATTGCTCAATGGTAATGTTCAATCCCGCGGTGTTGAATTTTTTTTGTAACCGCCTGGCAATCGCGGTGGAGGCCTTACCGGTAATAAAGCTGTAAAGTTCCCCTCGTTTAAATTGGTTGTTTGGCATATAGTTGTTTGTGCAACTATCCAAAATTAATATTATATTTGATATGGACAACTTATTTTCTACTAAATAATTGTTTTCTTTTGGTGAGATGGACCCTCTGCAGCTTCACTATAGAAACTCTACCATCGGTTATTACCGTTTTGGTGCAGGACCACAGCTGGTCGCCTGTTTCCATGGATATGGCGAGGAGGCAACCGCTTTTGAATTCCTGGGAAAATATGCCGGGGACGAGTATTCTTTCTTTGCAATCGACCTTCCCTTTCATGGCAGAACGCAGTGGAATGACGGCCCGAACTTTACAGCGCAAGACCTTCAACAGATAGTCGAAGGCATCCTCCAACAAGACCACCAACCAGCAACCAGTAACCAGCAACAAGCCCCCAGCAACCTGCAACTAACTATCCTTGGCTTCAGCCTGGGTGGACGAATGGCCCTTAGTTTATACCAGGCCATTCCTGCGCGGATCAGCAAACTTTTGCTGCTGGCGCCGGATGGACTTAAAATGAATTCCTGGTACTGGCTGGCCACCCAGACCTGGTTAGGCAATAAATTCTTTGCCTTTACCATGAAAAAGCCCGGCTGGTTCTTTGGCTTCCTGAAACTACTGGACAAGCTGAAATTGATCAATGCAAGCATTTTCAAATTTGTGAACTATTATATAGGGGATGCAGAAGTGCGGCGGTTGTTGTACACAAGATGGACCACGCTTCGTAAAGTCCGTCCGGATATCAGCAGGATAAAAAAAGAAATAGGAGACAATAATACCCCCGTCCGTTTAGTTTACGGGAAGCATGATCGCATTATTCTTCCTTCCGTCGGGGAAAAATTCAGGAAAGGGATCGGGGAACAATGCAGCGTAACCGTGATCCATTCAGGTCACCAGGTACTCCACGAGAAACATGTGGAAGATATTCTGGCAGCTTTGCTGCACTGATGGCAATCATTAGCTTTGCCGGGTTGCATGATCATTCTCCTCCTTCTTATACCAATTTTTATCGGCTATAGCCTGCTGCTGATCTATTATTGGATGAGCTGGAGATCAATCCTTCTTTTCCGGGCCTACAAAGAGAACCCTGCAACTACCATAAGTCTTATCATTCCTGCCCGTAATGAAGAGGACAATATAGGTCCTTTACTAAAAGCCTTACAGGATCAAAGCTACCCCAAAGAACTGCTGGAGATAATTGTAGTGGATGATCATTCAACAGATGGTACAACAAATATCGTTCAGCAATTCCCTGGAGTTAAACTGATCCATCTAAAAGAAGACAATATCAATTCCTATAAAAAGAAAGCCATTGAAACAGGTATTGCTGCGGCTACGGGTGAATGGATCATAACGACAGACGCCGATTGTGTACCAGGACCCAACTGGTTACATACTATGGTTGTTTTTAAGGAAGAAAGCGAGGCTGTATTTATTACCGCCCCGGTAGTCATTAATTGTAATGCATCTCTTCTCCAGTCCTTCCAGGCAATGGACTTCATGGTATTGCAGGGGATTACCGGTGCAGCAGTTTCAAAAAGGAAAATGTTCATGTGCAATGGAGCCAACCTTGGCTATACCCGCCAGTCATTCTATGATGCAGGTGGTTTTGCGGGGATCGACCAGGTCGCTTCAGGGGATGATATGCTCCTGATGTATAAGATAGGGAACCAAAATGCCGGGAAAGTGCATTACCTCAAATCAAAAGATGCTATAGTTTCCACACAACCCATGAAGACATGGAAAGAATTTTTTTACCAACGTATCCGCTGGGCCAGCAAGGCAAAAAAATATAATGACAAAAGGATTTTCCCTGTTTTATTATTGGTTTACTTATTTAATTTGTCTTTTGCTGTGTTGCTGGTTGCCGGTTGCTGGTATGCTCAATATTGGGTATTCCTGGTTGGGCTTTGGGTAGCTAAGACCATCGTGGAGCTTCCTTTATTTATTTCTGTTTCAAGTTTCTTTAATAAGCGATGGGCCATCCCGCTTTTCTTTTTTTTCCAGCCTTTGCATATTCTCTATACCATCTTTTCCGGGTTTTTCGGACAATGGGGAAAGTATGAGTGGAAGGGAAGAAAGGTGAGATAATTGGGAATTAGGAATTTGACATAAAGCACCGAGTTTTCCTATTTACAGACTGCTTACTAATTACAAATTCCTAATTCCCGATTCCACATTATCTCTTAACTTCCCTCCATGAGTGCATCCCCATCTTTCCAGGCAGCTGCATGGCGGCGTTTAAAGAAAAACAAGGGAGCCGTGCTGGGGTTGCTGGTGATCATTTTCGCTTTAGGGGTGGCTGTCTTCGCATATTTTATTGCACCGGATCCTTCCCCTTATGCCAACCGTATCATCCTGGAGATCGGGGGCGAAAAACCCGGCTTTCAACAAAGCTTTATTAAAATAAGGAAAGACAAGAATGTTGGTAAAACTGGTTTCTTCAGCCAATTAGTCTCCGGTAAAGAAGATGCGTACTACTATGTACCTATCAGCAGCTATGAAAAAAAAGGAGACAGTATTATTATACAAAAATTCATTGACGCGGGTTTAACGGAGAAACAAGTTTACTCCACTGACCAGGCAGCACCGGTACCCATTATTACCCAAAAATTCTTAGCAGGGACCGATAAATATGGACGCGATATTCTCAGCCGTATTATTGTCGGTACCCGGGTCAGTTTAAGTGTTGGATTGATCACCGTAATCATTTCTCTCAGCATCGGGCTTCTCCTGGGTTCTTTGGCCGGTTATTACCGGGGTCGTACAGACGATATCATCATGTGGTTCATCAATGTTATCTGGAGTATTCCCACTTTATTGCTTGTGTTTGCAATTACCCTTGCATTGGGGAAAGGCTTCTGGCAGGTTTTTATAGCCGTCGGGCTGACGATGTGGGTGAACGTGGCCCGCCTTGTAAGGGGACAGGTTCTGGCTGTAAGGGAACTGGAATATGTTGAAGCCACGCGGGCATTAGGATTTTCTAATTTCAGGATCATCGTTCGTCATATCTGGCCCAATATCATGGGCCCGGTAATGGTGATCGCCGCCAGCAATTTTGCCTCAGCGATCGTTATTGAAGCAGGGCTTAGCTTTCTTGGGGTGGGTGTACAACCCCCGCAACCCAGCTGGGGACTGATGATAAAAGAGAACTATAATTTTATTATCACGCAAAACCCTATGCTGGCGCTGGCTCCCGGCTTTGCCATCATGCTGCTGGTGCTGGCTTTCAACCTGCTTGGAAATGGATTAAGGGATGCGCTGAATGTCAGGGGGCGTCTCTGAGTTTCGTGTATTGAGATCTGTTACGATCAGCATAGCGAGGCATAAAAAGAAAAGACTCCCGATCTTATCTGTCTCTACGAGGTCACTTAAAAAATTAACGACAATGATCATACTCAGCACTACACCAGTGGTGATCGCCAGTTTTTTGTAAAAAAGATCTTTCACCCGGTGGTAAAGAGATTCAGCATAATAGATCATAACGCCGAGTAATAGCAGCAGGAATAGCAGCCCGGGTAAGCCCTGTTCAATGCTTGTCAGTAAAAAATAATTGTGCACGGTAGAATGTTCCCTGTTATCACTTACCCATGTCTTAAAAGCCGGAACAGTATATGGTTTATAATTATTGTAAAACGTTCCAGGTCCATAGCCCGTGAGCCAGTTATCCCCTGTCATTCTCGCCCCGGCTACCCAACGGTAAAATCTTTCTGCCGTTGAAACATCTTTTAGTTTGTAAGTAGCGACAAGGTGTTCACTAAAATCTTTATGAAAGATCGTTGTTGAGTAATCATTTGCATAGCGCAGGTAATGGTCATTGCTTTTTAGCCAACACAAAGAAATGGCGGTAATGATAATCCCCGCTAAAAACGAAATAAAGAACAGTCGTCTTCTGAGCAGCCACCACGCTGCAATTCCTGCAAGCAAGGCTACCCACGCTCCGCGGGCATAAGAAAAGAACAGGGCGATTAATCCCATTATAATAAGAAGGGATAAAAAGTTTTTTAGCCCGCCGGCTTTGCACAAGCTTCGACCCGCTGCCAGGAAAGGTAAACTACATACCAGCATGGCCGAGTAATTAACATGGTTACGGAAGAATGGAGAAACGGCATCGTTGATAGTAGCAAAACTGAATCCATTAGCCCCATGTTTTACAAGCGCGATTAAAGCGACCAGCATCATGGCTGCAGTAAGTACACTAAGTGCTATTGTGATCGTTCTTTTATTCCTGAAGACGACCAGCGGTGCCAGTACAAAAGCACCGATGTACCAGGTTTTGGCCAGCAGGAATTTCAGCGAGATCCATTTTACAGAAGAGAACAATACGGTGACCAGTGTCCAACCCAAAAGAATGAATAAGCAAATGATCAGCGGATGTTGCCAGGTATTTTTTGAAAGAAGTTTTGGTGAATACAGGACATACACCAGGAAAAGAAAGGAAACAAGCACCATCAATAATTCATCCGGCAAATCGGTTCCCAGCCCGGATGAAAAATTATACTCTATGGAAAAAGGCAAGCTTAAGAGCAGCAAATAAAAGATCATCTCTTTATGATGCCAGCCAGCAAACAGCAAGAGCCCTGCAAAGGGAATCACGGCCAATATATATTCACCCGTGGAGACTGCTACCGCCAGACAACTTATTAATAGACCCGCGAAGAGGGCAAACTGTGTTCCGGGTTTATGAATAGCAGCAACCACTAGCTTGTTTTTTTACGGCTTTCCATCAGCAAAGCGGCGAGAAAAGCGAAAAGGAGGCTTAGTACCGCAGTAGCGATCAATACCTGTAAACGTCTGGGCCTGTCGGGCCAGCTGGCAGGCTTCGCTTTCTCTATTACAAGCAATACCGGGGGTTTGCTATCCACCATTAACTGGTATTCACCGATCAGTTTTTCATATTGCTGTAGTTGGCCTACCAGTATATTTTTTGTTTCGGCCGTTATTCCTGTACTGTCCAGTTGTACCTGTAACTTTATTTTTCCTGCTAACAATCCTTTTAGTGCCGCTTCATTGCCCGCACTTTGCAGGTTTTGGTGAATAGATCCGAGCTTATCCATGATCGTATTGGCCAGCTGGGGCGCCAGGTTCTTATCGGTATCCCAGACTTTTACTTTCAGCTCCCCATATTCGCTCTTCATTACTTTCGTATTTTTTTTCAGGATAGCAGCGGCTTTGGGCAGGGCCCGCTCATCTTTCTCTGTTAATTTATAATGATCGAATAAATTGAATTGACCGGCGACGGCTAAATAAACAGTATCAAGGTTACCGGTACCAACGATCATATCGAGATCATCGGGGGTTCCCAGTGTAGAATAAAGTGCCTGGATATTCTCATTAAAGATCTTTGACCTGTCGGAAGCAAAAGAACTCGCTGGCAGGGCGGTTGTTACAGAAAGATATTGACGGGGTTGGAGAAAAGTGATCGCTCCTATAACAATCAAGGACAGCAGCACGACAAAAAGTATCCGCTTCCACCAGTTTCTTATAAGATCAGTAATATCCGGCATGCTTTATTTTTTAAAGAGTAGTTTGTTTAAAATTTTTTCCCGTGTTTGATATTATAAATATACATTAACAAGGAGCAGACGTGAATATTGATTCGCATTTTTCCCCCGGCTGTCAGCAGGGTCACTACATTACTTTCACATTGCGGCTAAAACTCTCTTCCAGCGAGATAAAGGTCTCGGTACGTTCGATCCCTTTTATCTTTTGCAGCTGGTCGTGGAGGACAAACCGGAGCTGTGTAATATCTTTGCAGACGATCTCGGCAAACATGCTGTAATTGCCGGTAGTATAGTTCAGCCGCACGATCTCCGGAATCTTTTGCAGGTCCCTGGCTACGGTATCATACAAAGAACTTTCTTTTAAGTAGATACCGATAAAGGCGATCACATCATAGCCCAGTTGTTTCAGGTCCGCCTTCAACCTTGTACCTTTAACGACCCCGGTCTCCTGTAATTTTTTGATACGAACATGTATGGTACCGCCTGATACAAAAAGTTTTTTACCCAATTCGGCATAAGAGATCCCGGCATTCTCCATCATGTGGTGGATGATCTGGAGATCGAGTTTGTCAAGATTTAATTTAGGCGCCATTTTCGAGCTGGTTTTTGATTATTTCTATAATAATCATCAAATATTTGAATATTTTCTATAATTTCAAAATATTTATTAGAAAATTTGGAAGGAATATGCCAATTGGCCTATATTTGTTCTATCAAGTTCTTATTAACACTGTGGGGTGATGAAATCGCGTAAGCATGGCAGACATGCCCTCTTGTCTCGGGGGTGGAGATCATAGGATAAACGTAGTATAGAGCCGCTTCGGCAGCAATGCCGGGGCGACCAGGGTCGACCACTGAACTTTGTGCTACAGCTAACTACTCCGTGGAGGTTCGATCCCTCCCCCTACAGCGGAAATATGGGCGTCCCTCCCATACAGATAAGGCCTTTCAGTTTTTAACTGAAAGGCCTTTTTTATATACCTAATTTTTATATTAAATCGAAACTGGCTAAACTGCTTAGAAATAACCCGGATAAATTTTTGTGGTTGAAAAATAAGTGTTTCGCGCATTATCGATCGTAGCATCCATACGTTGTTTCTGCCCGGAAGTAAACATATACCTACAGTTTCCATAGCTATAATCCATATAATTCATCCACATCATTAAAGGTTTGGTCCGGCAGCTGCTTTTCAATCCGGCCGCAGGACAATACCAATTCGGACCCGGATGAACGGGAGTATCATCTACCAGGTCATTACCACAGTCTGCATCTCCCCATATATGCCTGAGATTCAGCCAATGGCCTAACTCATGAATAGCCGTTCTTCCATTATGATTGGGATAGGCAGGAGTATTAGGACCAAAGAAAGCATAGTCGATCACAATTCCATCTGTCATCACTGGCCCTCCCGGGAATTTAGCCCAGGACATACCACCAGGAGTATTGCATACCCAGATATTCAATTTGTGGACAGGATCGATAGGGTCACTACCCCCCAATGAAGCCACTTTCATTGAATCACTATGCAAAGGAAATTCAGCTACTGAAGTCACCACCCGAACTACATCGGAAACATAAGGTTCTATCTGGCAGTTAGCCACATTGCTTAGTTTATATCCCGCCAGGTAAACGGAAGAGGAAGCAAGCTCTGAATTATTCTTATTAAGATCCCGATTTAAAATTTGTAACTGGGTCGCTATCGTAGCATCGGAAATAACGGTAGGGTCGGTCAGCACAATATGGATCACTACGGGTAAATACAATTTTCCGGCACCGCGCTGGACACCTGTATTACGGCCCTTATAAGCTTCGATCTTGGTTTCAAGTGCTTGCATATATGCTGCACGACTGGGATTATTGCTAATCTCCTCTTCCAGCAATTCAGCGGAAGCACAGGTACGGGGATCTTCTTTAGTAGAGATATTATCCTTGTCAGGAGCAGGAGCAGTACCGGATTCCGATTTATGGCAGGCACTGATAAAAAACAAAAAACAGCATATAAGCCCAATCACTTTTTGCATAGCAGTTAGTTTAGTTGATGAATATATGTAATATTATCTAAACCCAATAGGGAAATTTGGCTTGGTTCTCCCTTACACTCATCGCATCCCTCATACCATTTCCCAGCGACCCTCTTGTCCCGGGAGTGGAGTAGAGGTACAACACAGAGATACAGGGGAACAGAGTTACACGGAGTTTAGGTAGCCATTGATTTGTCGCATATAACTTCTTTCAGCAGAACAACGTGGAAATTGATTAAAAAACGGCTGTCTCTGTGCTTCTCTGTTCCCCTGTACCTCTGTGTTGAAATAACCTATTTTTCGAAAACAACATTGTGGGACTTCCCGGTTCATTCGAAAAGGCGCGGTTTGTCATGCCCAGGCGGGGAATAATAGGGGCAGTTGCCAGGATATTGATGGTCCTTATTTGAAAATAACCCTTATAATACATGGCATATCCTTTGGTCTTTTTAAATATCATCTACCAATCCGCATCCCCTTTTTAGTAAACCTGATTTTTAACCTCAAAGGAGCCAATCATGAAAAAATTAAAAACAATAGTCGCCATGTCACTCATGGCCCTTTTTTTCAGTTGCAATTCTTCCGATAAAAAGACCGGGGAGAACACATCAGATAAAAAAGAGAATTACCAGGTAACCACTGATACAATCAATGCCGGTTGTGAACTCAGGACAGCCATGCGCAAACTCTGGGAAGATCATGTTACCTGGACCCGCAATGTAATATTAAATATCATGGACGATCTCCCGGGAACAGATGAAGCAGTAACCAGGTTATTGAAAAACCAGGACGATATCGGCAATGCAGTTAAGCCCTATTATGGTGACGATGCCGGCACCCAACTTAGCGCTTTATTACATACACATATTACTACGGCGGCTGATCTGCTGAAAGCTGCGAAAGCCGGTAACGACCCGGCCTTTGCGGAGGCCAATAAAAAATGGACCGAAAACGCTGATGAGATAGCTGCTTTCCTGAGCAAAGCCAACCCTAACTGGGGACTGGAAGATATGAAGATGATGATGCATGATCACCTGAAGCTGACAACCGATGAAGCTGTAGCCCGTAAGAAAAAAGATTATGCCGGCGATATTGCTGCCTATGATAAAGTGCATGATGAGATATTAAAAATGTCGGATATGCTGACAAATGGGATTATCAAACAGTTTCCTGAAAAAATCAAATAAACTAATACTTCTCAAAACGCCTTCCCATAACCGGAAGGCTTTTTTCATTGAAAATCGACATATCGTCCCGTTTTGAGTTTATCCACGGTTGAGGAAAAGACCTTTTGTCTCCTTTCTCAAAAAATAACGAATTTCATCGCATGAAAAAACTACTGCCATTCCTTTTATTGATGTCCCTTTATTTTACCGCCAACGCACAAAAAGATAAGGTCTATTCTTCTCTCGATGAAGCCCTGCAGAATCCTTCAGAAGTATTTATCCTTTCGCTTAACAATAAAAAACTCTCCGAGATCCCGGAAGAGATTCTTCGTTTCACCAACCTTAGCTCCCTTGAAATGGCCGGTAATAAGCTGACGAATATCCCGGAAATGCTTTTACAACTAAAGAATCTAAAAGAACTTAACCTCAGTAATAACCGGTTCAATACAATTCCTGAAACGGTGACCCGCATCACTTCGCTTACCGAACTGGACATGAGCGGCAATAATTTCAAGCTCGTTCCTTCAACGATAACGCAACTCGTAAATCTCGAACGTTTATATTTAAATAATAATAAACTATCTTCTTTACCTGATATATCGAAACTCAGCAAACTCTCCGAATTATATTTGTATGGCAACCTGCTTCCTGCTATTCCCGAAAGTATTTCCAGGCTCAGTAATATCACCGAAATAGGACTAGGTGGAAACCTGCTGACCACACTGCCGGAAAGTCTCAGCAATCTTAGCAAACTGAAATATCTTGCCCTCCCTTATAACCGGCTTACTGTGTTACCATCCTGTGTTACAAAACTCACCAACTTGATCGTACTTGACCTGAATGAAAATAAACTGTCAGTCCTTCCTGACAACATCGGTAACTTGGTCCAATTGGAAGAACTTTACCTTGAATCCAATAAACTAACCGCTTTACCGGAAAGTATCACTTCCCTGCATAAGCTTACCAAGATCAATCTTGATAAGAATTACCCGCTGAAATTATCCGCCGCGGTAAAGAGCTTTGTAGCCGATAAGAAAATATGACAAGAGAGTACTGCACTATGGCGTCAAATTTGATGTCCTGATCTATAACAGATCAAAAATAGAAGTATGAGAAAAATTCTACTCCTGGTCACCCTGTTTTCCACGCTCTATTCTTCTGCCCAGGATGAAACCGTCAAAAAACTAAAATCAGAAACGTCTAAAGACATTAAAAAGGATGCAGCCGATACGACCACAAGTACCTGGAAAAAAGGTGGTATCTACAGCCTGAACATCGCACAGGCCTCACTGAACAATTGGGCTGCCGGCGGCGATAATTTCTCCCTGGCGGTCAATTCTCTTTTAAGCCTCTATGCT
>JANMKG010000101.1:0-18049 GCA_031371915.1 Chitinophagaceae bacterium
CCCGGCTGTTTATGACTGAAAGAGAATACAATCAATGTGTGACAGAGTACGCAGATAATGTGTACCGCTTCATCCTGAAAAATCTCCGCCACGAGGAGGATGCCAGGGATGTGGTACAGACTGCCTTTGAAAAAATGTGGCGTAACCGGGAAGGAGTAGATGCCCAGAAATGTAAATCCTATCTTTTTACCGTTGCCTACCACCAGATGATCGATCATATCCGTAAAGTGAAAAGGATACAGTTGAGGGAAGAGTTCAGCGACGAGCTGAGGGTGGAAAACCGGCCGGCCAATAACTTAAAGAAAATACTGGACGAAGCATTGAACAGGCTTAGCGAGACCCAACGGTCGCTTGTACTCCTGAAAGATTATGAAGGATACAGTTACGAAGAGATCGGCCAGATCATGAACCTGAATGCGAGCCAGGTAAAAGTTTATTTACACCGGGCAAGGCTCCAGCTGAAGGAGTACCTGGTGAAAATGGAAAATGTAATATAAAAAGCTATAGCTGTCATCCTGAACAAAGTGAAGGAAGCTATTAGTAAATACAATGAAAATGATAACCCGCCATAATTACGAAGAATTCTTTATCCTTTATATGGATAATGAGCTCAGCAGCGATGAACGCCGCATGGTGGAGACATTTGTGCAACAGCATCCCGACCTGAAAGAAGAACTGGACCTGCTCATCCAGTATAAAATGGTCCCGGATACAGCCATCACCTTCAACGGGAAGGAAGAATTAATGAAAGTGAATGGTGATACACCTGTCACCCTGGCCAATTATGAAGAATGGTTATTGCTTTACCTGGATAATGAACTGACCCCTGGCCAAAAGAAAACTGTTGACCAGTTCCTGTTGGCCAATCCAGCCATTCAAAATGAGTTTTCCCTTTTTCAACGCACCCAATTGGAACCGGAAAAGATTGTCTTTGATGACAAAACGTCTTTATACAGGAAAGAAGAGAAAGTTCGCCCGTTGATCAGTTACAGGTGGAGAGTGGCGGCAGCCATATTGGTCTTGTTGTTAGGGGGCATGACCTATATTCTTGTCAGCAATAAACAACCAGTCGGGAAAGGCAACGATATCGCGACAATTCCCGGTAAAGAACAGAAAACCACGGTTAAGGAGAATGTTACTCCTGTACAGCCCGGTAACAAAGAAGCAGTTGCTGTTCTTGAAGTAAAAGAAACCCCGGCAAACAATCCTGCTGTAAGGGAAGAGGTGAAGCCATTCAATAATAATACAGTAACTGCCAGGGCAAAAGATATTCAACCAAAAAATATTGAACCCCGTGAAATAAAGAATGAAACGGCTATTGTCAATAATGATAAACCCAGCAATAACCTGCCCCAACCGTTGAATAACTCTTCTATCAATAAGACGGATGCCAACCCGATCGCTAAAACCGATCCTCCCAAAGAGTTCATCAACCCTAAAAATTTAACGACGAATGGCTCTGTAACAAATCAACCAACTCCTCCGTCCAACATAGTACAGACCTCTTATCCCGCGGATAACAACGAGGACCTCGACCAAAGCAGCGGCAAAAAAAGCAAACTTCGTGGCTTCTTCCGGAAAGTGACACGGACCTTTGAGAAAAGAACTAATATTGATGCCACCCCGGATGACAACAAATTATTAGTTGCCGGGCTGTCCATTAAACTGAAATAATGCTTCGCTACTTCGACAAGCTCAGTACCAGCATGACATCAGTCATTAAACAAAAATTATTAAACCGAAAAATGAAGAACATGAAAAGGATATTTACCCTATGCGTAGCCCTATGCAGCATAACGACTCTTTTTGCCCAGACCGATACCACAGGCACCAATACCGTCCCCAAAGATGATACGATCCACATCGGCGGAATGGTCATTATCAGGAAACCAGGAAGCAAGGATCGCCAGGTGATCCGGGATAAAGAATACACGATGAAGAACCGGAAGACAGGCAAACAATCCAACCTGACGACCAACTGGTGGATCATGGATATTGGTTTTGCCAATTTCAAAGACAATACGGATTATGGCAGCGCTGCCGCACAGGCTTATGCTCCCGGGAGTAATGCAACCTGGTTCGACCTGAAAGATTTTAAGTCCCGCACTGTCAATCTCTGGTTCTTTATGCAGAAGCTGAATATGGTCAAGCATGTAGTAAATCTTAAATACGGGCTGGGTCTTGAACTGAATAATTATCGTTACGAGCAGCCGATCCGTTACCAGGAAACTACTCTTGCCATCCCCAACCCACCCAGGATCATCCTGGATGGTACCGTGGGCCGGACCTATAAAAAGGACAAACTCGCCGCGGATTACCTGACCGTTCCCATGATGCTGAATTTCAATTTCACCCCTGACCGTAAAAAAGGATTTGGCTTCAGTGCAGGTATCAGTGCGGGGTATCTCTACAGCGCCCGGAACAAGACGGTCACGTCCGATGAAGGCAAGAAGAAAGCAAAGGATGACTTTGAACTGGAAAGATGGAAACTGTCCTATATCGGGGAAATTGCCCTGGGGCCTGTCCGCTTTTTTGGCTCCTATGCCATGAAGAGCATGTACGAACGAGGACTGGATATGAAGCCTTATAATTTCGGGTTCAGGTTTAGCAACTGGTAATACGTTCTTATCTTATAAAAGAAGCCACTGGTATTTACCAGGGGCTTTTTTATTTTCTTTCCCGACGAGTCTCCCTACTCTATAAAATTACAAATTTGAACAGCTCAGGGGACTCGTCGTTTAAGGAACGGCCTATGTCTTCCTGAAAAAAAATCACTCTGTCAAGCGACGAGTCCCTCTCAGATTACCCGACTGGTTCTGATCGTGTCGCAGGAGGAGACTCGTCGAAGAAGAGTTTGACGGGATTTTCCAGCGTTTTTGTTATTGGTGCTACGCAATTCTACTTATCACCCGATGTATCTTTTCTAAACGTCCAGTTAAAACATATCCACAGCCCAAAATAAAAATTCGTGGCATTTCGTTTGAGCAAATGGACGGTTACTGATTTGAGCCAAGTTTACTGCATCCACCCTGCGCAGGTTGAGTCTGGCGGTTATGAAAACACAAAAACCTAGATGAAAAACATTCTTTTATTCACCTCCGTATTCATTGGAAGCAGCCTCGTAGCTTCCAAAGTAGATAACAGTTTCAGATCCAAAGCCAATAAACGATTTGCCTGGACGAGTAGTGGCCCGGTGGGTGCGGTGTCGATCGTGATCGATAAATCAGATTACGAACTAAGCGTATATGATGAGAAGGGCTGGTATGCCACTTACCCTGTCGTGTTTGGCAATAACAGTCTCTCTGATAAAAAAATGGAAGGCGACAAGAACACTCCTGAAGGGACTTTCCATATCGTCGCCAAAAGAGTACATGATAAATGGTGCCGGTTCATGACCCTGGATTATCCCACTGCGGAAAGCCGTGAAAAATTCAATAAACGAAAAGAGAAAGGCGAGATCCCGTCCAATGCAAGCATCGGCGGTGGTATTGGTATCCATGGTACCTGGCCACACGAAGATTTCGTGATCGACCGCTACAAGAACTGGACGATGGGTTGTATCTCCATGAAGAATGACGATGTAAAAGAGATATATGCTTTTGTTGCCCCTTCCGGAACAAAAGTCACCATCCGGAAATAAGCTAATGCGTATTGCCGATAAGGAAGCTTCCCACTTCCATCCTCCATTTCACCGGGTCTTTTTGCAAGAGGGATTCATGATCGGCCTGGTCATAGACCACCAGTTTTTTATTGACGGAAGGGATGGCATTATACACGTTGTCGGTTTCGTATCTCAGCACCGAGTGATCCAAAGCACCCCACTGGTATAATACAGGGCAGTTGATCTTTTTGGCGTAGTTACTCACCCGGAAGCCAAACCCATTAAATCCTCTTTCAATCCCAACCCAAGCAGTTACGAGGAAACCAAAGGGCTTTTCAGGAAACCCCCGGAAACCGATGGCCCTTGCCCTCGATCTCAGGTGTGATTGTAAAGAATTAAAGGGCATTTCGAGGATCACCCCGGTCGGGCTTATATTATTATCAGCAATGGACTTGATGATAGCGACTGCTCCCATCGACCCTCCCCATAAAAAAACATGCTTTTCCCCGCGCTGAACGATATGATCATAGGCCAGCTTCACTTCTTCTGATTCCCGGTAGCCTATCGTGGTCGTATATCCTTCACTGTTGCCATGTGCCCTGAAGTCAACCAGTAATACATTATAACCCAGGTAGCGGCATTCGGAAGCTTCCAGCAGCACCTTTCCCTTATTCATGGTGAGGCCGTGAAAAAGAATGACCGTTCCTTTTGCCAGGGAATCTGTTTTACTATACCAGGCATCCAGCGATGTCCCGTTTTTTGTTTGCAGCATTACCGTATCAAATGAAAAAGAGGGATAATCCTCCACTACGGGCTTGGGTAAGCGCTGGCCGGCAAATAAGCGCCAGGTTTTTCCGAAAATATTTTCATCGGGGGTACCTGTTATAACGGGTGCCGACTTATAAAAATGCGTGAATTTGTAGGCATACAGGGCCGCGCTGATATTCAGCAACAGGAATTGAACCAACAGTACCCAGCATGCCCAGCGAATGACAGAACGTATATTTTGTTTGAACGTAGGTTTCTCCATATGATACAACCCGTTTCACGGGCGGCCAAAAGTAATTTTTACAGGGCATAACATCTATTATTCCATGGATTTTTTTCAGGTTTATCCAGGAATTACATTCCGAACAGCAACCGGGTATAATTTTTGTTACCTGTTTACGTTACTATAATTGAAAGACATTGGAAAAACCTTTTAAAGCAGCCGATCCGTGCTGCTTTATTTTTTGGAAGCCGAAGCTTTAGCGAAGGCTTATAAATTCATTTTCTTCCGTATATCTGTGGGGATAGCGTTCTTATTTACGATGATCGCTACGGTCCTTATCTTAAAATAATCTTCCCGCATGAACAGGAACCCACCCAGGGGGTTGGAGGTTCCCCAGGAGTTTTTCACATAATACCATTTGTTTCCCTGCCGGTCCTTTTCACTCCCTACTATATGCATCATATGATCCAACTCGGTACTCCTGTCTTCAAAAGCTTTTTGTCTTGCTGACTGGAAATTAGTGACAGCAGCCGGTAACCAGGCAAGTCCTTCACCAAAATTGAAATCTTCGTCGGTAGCATCCCCATCCCATCCTACGGTAAATCCCTTGCTTAAAGCATTGTCTGTGATCGCTGAAAAATCTTGCAGGGTGACATTGTAATACTTATTCCCCGTCCAGTTGAATTTATCTTCCAGTACAAAAGAAGTATAAAAAGGATGGTGGGTATAGGAAGTGATCTCTATGTAATCACCGGGATTGAAATCAAGATACTGGCCGGCGAAAGAATGAGGCGTATAGGTCCTGCCTTTGTAAACGAACTCATCGGGAATTTTTCCCAGGTAATGATCCAGCAGGCTTTCCACCCAGGCATTTTGTTGCGCGTCCAATTCGGTGATCCCCTTATTGACCCATTCTTTTACTGCCTGGCTGAGAACGGTGTCCAGTTCAGTATGATTATGATAGAATTCGCCCCGGCCTTTTCCATTATAAGCTTCCTCGGGGACCATCCCGAAATTACTGATCACCCAAACCGCGTCATGGAACTGACCACCGGGGGTAAAAAAATTACCCCCTTTTAGTTTTAAATGCCGCTGGATCTTCCGGACAAGGGAATACCGGGCGATGAACATCTCGCTCAGGTCTGCTTTGCCCTTTCCCGATTTCATCAGTTCACTTTCCAGTAAAGAAACACTGGAAAAACTCCAGCAGGTAGAGGACATGTATTGATCTTTTACGGGGGTGCAATTGGTAGTAGTGGGTGGGACAAGACCCAATTCTTCCCGGCTCAGCTTTTGTGCTTCGCAAAAAATAACAAGGAATAACAAGGGAAAAAAGACGAGGCGACGCATGAAGTAATTTATTACAATTTAAGCATTGACCTTGTCAGTCTGTATACCCTGCAGTTGGTATATAGCTTGATCTCATCCATATCCTTCTTTTTGGCTTCGCTCTGTTCGCAATAACGAAGAGGGGGACAGGAAATCTTTATTTCTTCTACGACACCGGGATCAACACCTCACCCCTAACCCCTCTCCTGCAGAGAGGGGAACAGTAGAATCATTATAACCGGCCATTCTTTATTTCTTCGACAACCCCCGGATCTAGTAAGGTAGATGTATCCCCAAGATTAGAAGTTTCTCCCTCCGCGATCTTTCTTAAAATGCGGCGCATGATCTTCCCGCTTCTTGTCTTAGGGAGGCCGGCCACAAACTGGATCTTATCGGGTTTGGCAATGGCCCCAATGATCCTGGTAACTGTTTGCAGGATATCTTTTCTTGTCATTTCATCATCGACATGTCGCCCATTGTAAATAACATAGGCATAGATACCCTGCCCCTTGATATCATGCGGGTAACCTACCACGGCGCTTTCTACTACTCCAGCATGCATATTGATCGCGTTCTCCACTTCGGCAGTACCAATACGGTGACCGCTTACATTCAATACATCATCCACCCGTCCGGTAATGCGGTAATTCCCTTTTTCATCTTTTAATGCACCATCACCCGTAAAATACAGGTTCTCGTAAGTGGCAAAATAATTCTTGCGGCAACGCTCATGATCGCCCCAGGTAGTGCGAAGTATACCCGGCCACGGTGCTTTGATACACAAATTACCCGAGGTCACTAAAGCCCCTCCTTCGGAGGGGTTTGGGGAGGCCTCTTTTCCCTGCTCATCCACTAATATAGGCTGAACACCAGGCATGGGTAAAGTAGCCCAGGAAGGTTTGGCGGGAGTAACACCCGCCAGGTTGGATATCAGGCAGGCGCCAGTCTCCGTCTGCCACCATGTATCCACGATCGGGCATTTTTTCTTCCCTACATGTTCATCATACCAATGCCATGCTTCTTCATTGATCGGTTCACCAACCGTTCCTAATATTTTTAACGAAGAAAGATCTTTTCCTTTCAAAGGATCCGTTCCAAAACCCATCAGGCTGCGGATAGCAGTAGGGGCCGTATAAATGATATTTACGCGGTGCCTGTCCACAATATCCCAGAACCTCCCGGCATCCGGCCAGGTAGGAATTCCTTCAAACATCAGGGAAGTAGCTCCCGCACTCAGGGGTCCGTACACAATATAACTGTGACCGGTGATCCAGCCGATATCGGCCGTGCAGAAATGAATATCCCCTGGATTGTACTGGAATACATTGACAAATGTGTAGGTGGCCCATACCATATAACCCGCAACCGTATGCACAACTCCTTTTGGTTTGCCCGTACTTCCCGAGGTATATAATATAAATAAAGGATCTTCCGCATCCATTACTTCGGCAGGAAACGAGACCACGCCTTCTTTTTCCACCTGGGTTTCGGCGTATTCCATTTCATCTTCCCACCATACATCTCTTCCTTTTATCATAGAGACAGGAGTTCTTGTACGGGTATAAACAATTACTTTCTTCACGGTCTTATTCCCGATCAACGCATCATCGATCACGGATTTCAGGGGAATATCTTTGGCACCCCGGTAGGCGCCGTCGCAGGTAACAATGAATTCGGCTTTCGCATCATCCAGCCGGTCCGCAATACTCTGCGCAGAAAAACCGCCGAAGATCACGCTGTGGATGGCACCGATACGGGCACAACCCAGTACCGCGTAAGCCAGTTCAGGTACCATGCCCATATAAATACAAACCCGGTCTCCTTTCTTTACGCCATTATTCTTAAGTACCTGTGCAAACTGGCAAACTCTTTTATGCAGGCGGTTATAGGTAACGATCCTTACTCTTTCATCGGGATTATTGGGTTCCCAGATGATGGCAGGCTTATCACCGAGTGCTGAAAGATGACGGTCAATACAATTTTCCGTGATATTCAGCTTACCCCCTTTGAACCATTCGACTTTAGGTTCTTTGAAATTCCATTCCAGTACTTTATCCCATTTTTTCCGCCACAAGAAATTTTCGGCGACAGCCGACCAGAAGCTATCGGGGTCTTCGACACTTTTTTTATAGTCCTGGTGGTATTGTTCAAGCGAAAGTATCTGGAAAGGATATGACATAGCAGGATGGTTATGTTAGAAATATAAATTTACACAACTGATTTCAATATGTTGAACCCCTACAGGGTTCTAAAACCCCAATAATTTTTGATGCTACCGATATTTGACCCCTCCGGGGTCATTTGCACCAGGCTTGCTGACTCAAAAAGAAAAAACCTTTACTCGCTTTAAAGAACTATTATCTATCATCTGTTATCTATTATCTATCATCTATTCTTCTTATCTTAAATGCATGAACCAGCCCCCTTCAGCCAAAACCATCCGTTCGGTAATTGCGGCGTCCTCGGTGGGAACCATGATCGAATGGTATGATTTCTACATCTTCGGGATGCTGTCGACCACTATCTCCGCTCAATTCTTTCCTAAGAATAACCCAACGGCTGCCTTGCTGAGTACCCTCGCTATTTTTGCGGCAGGTTTTATCGTTCGTCCTTTTGGGGCGCTGGTATTTGGAAGGTTGGGCGACCTTGTCGGACGGAAATATACTTTTCTCCTTACACTGATCCTGATGGGTGGTTCTACTTTCCTGATCGGGTGCGTACCGGGTTATGACAGTATCGGTATTGCCGCGCCCATTATTGTTTTGGTGTTACGATTATTACAGGGACTGGCTTTGGGTGGAGAATATGGAGGTGCTGCCACCTATGTCGCGGAACATGCCCCGGCCAACAAAAGAGGTTTTTATACCAGCTGGATACAGACCACGGCCACACTCGGTTTATTTATTGCGCTCGGTGTGATCCTGGTGGTGAAATCAAATATGTCTGATGCTGCTTTTACCGCACACTGGGGCGGCTGGCGTTATCCTTTCTGGATATCCATCTTACTGGTCGGTGTTTCTATTTATATACGATTAAGGATGAAAGAATCGCCGATGTTCTCCCAACTCAAAGCAGAAGGAAAGACATCGGTAAACCCGTTAAAAGAAAGTTTCCGGCACAAAGCCAATTTTAAAATGGTGCTGCTGGCCTTATTTGGCGCCGTAATGGGACAGGGCGTGATCTGGTACACGGGACAATTCTATGCGCAGAATTTTTTGGAGACCAAATGTTTTATCAGTTTTGAGCAGAGCCGGACGATCTTACTCTGGGCTATTGCTTTCGCCACACCTTTCTTTATTTTATGGGGGTGGCTAAGTGATAAGATCGGAAGAAAATGGATCATGATGGCAGGAATGGCTTTGGCGATATTTACTTATCGCCCTATATTCAACACATTTCTCGAAAATACAAATGTTGGTCCCTCGCCTTTAAAAAAGCACAACAGGCCGGATTTGATTAAAGGCATTCAATTAAATGAAAAAAAAGATAGTGTTATTACTATTACGAAGTTTGATTATTATGCATCAGAGGTTCGGTTCGATGCAATTCATTCTGACACTGTTTATTCAGACAAATCAAAACAGGTAAGTCAGTCAAAAACCTTTTTTGTAAACAAAAAACTAAATAATAGCTTATACTGGAAATTCGTGGGGCTTGTTTTCTTATTGATATTATACGTCACCATGGTCTACGGCCCTATCGCCGCCTTCCTCGTAGAAATGTTCCCGACCCGGATACGTTATACATCGATGTCATTACCTTATCATATCGGCAACGGTGTATTCGGCGGCCTGGTTCCTTTTATAGGATTATTGTTGACGACCACTTATACAAAAGATCCGCTGGTAGGATTATGGTACCCAATCGGTGTAGCGGCTTTGTGCCTGGTGATCGGAACCCTGTACCTGACAAATAAGATCGATAAAAATATAAAGGATTAAGCCTCACCCCAACCCCTCTCCGAAGGAGAGGGGCTTAGTACCCTGGCAGTAACAGATAATAATAATTTAATACCATAGTTATATGAATGTTTTCAAAAGATACTTTGGTCTTATCTTATTGATAATAGCTCCGCTGGTTATTTATGAACTCGTAACCGGCGCTATTGCCAATATTGATACAGCAGGAAAAAAAGATATCAATAACCCCGTTATCTGGATCATTATCATTGCCATCTTCACCCCTATCGCTTTCGGGCTGGTGATCTTTGGCTGGTATGCTTTCCGTGGGGAGTATGATAAGTTACCACAGCGATCAAAAGAGCTTTAGAAGCACAATTAGTTACAACACAGAGTCACAGAGATACGGAGTTACACAGAGTAATGGCCTTTGTGTTTCAAAATAACCTTCCTGTCGTATCTTCGTAGCCTGATGCGAAAAAAAGTCTCCTTAAATATCATTGCGAAGAAGACCAGTAGTATTTTCATGGCACTCACCCTGCTCTGGTTGACGGTCAGTCTTCCTTTTGTTTATGCATCACAACAGGAGACGCAGAAGATCGAAGCGAGCGCTGCTGTCAATGACGATAATCCCCTGGCCAGTTCTACCGAAGAAAAAACTCCTTCTCCTACCACGCTTTCAGAAGAATACCTGCACCATACGGATGAACCTGTTCATCCATGGACCGTGATCCAGAATCATCACCGTCATTTCCAAAGCTCTCTTTATATCGCCTTTCACGGTGAACTGATCTCTCCCCCGCCCGACGCTAACATTATTTTTTGATCTCTCGTTGACCCAGCTTAAAAGATCACTTGTTATACGACAGTGACTCATGGCTGTTTCTATTCATCAATAAAAATATTGTTATGGCACCTCGTGCAAAAGACTATATAAAAAGTTTACCCCATGATCTTACTGCCTCTGTTGTTGTATTCCTTGTTGCCCTGCCCCTCTGCCTGGGGGTGGCACTGGCTTCCGGCGCGCCGCCATTGAGCGGTATCATTGCCGGTATCGCCGGTGGGATCGTGGTGGGACTGGCCAGCCGTTCCCACCTGAGTGTGAGTGGACCAGCTGCCGGTCTTACCGCTATTGTCCTCGCCGCTATCGCTACCATCGGTTCCTTTGAAGGATTTCTTGTGGCCGTTGTATTGGGAGGAGTTCTCCAGTTAGTACTCGGTTTCTGCAGGGCCGGTGTGATCGGAGATTATGTACCCAACAGTGTGATCAAAGGCATGTTGGCCGCGATCGGTCTCATTCTTATTTTAAACCAGGTTCCGCATTTACTCGGAGATGATACTCACTTCGAAACTGATGACCGGGTGAAGCAGGATAAAGGAAATATTTTTTTCAATTTCGCACATTCATTTACCAATATCAATTCAACCGCCTTCCTTATCGGCGGCATTTGTCTCGCTTTTCATTTTACCTGGGAAAAAATTATCGGAAAGCGAAAAGGTTTTATCCGTTTTATCCCGGCTCCGCTGCTGATCGTTATTACCGGGGTTGCCATCAACGCGGCTTTTACTAATTCGGATCCTGCTGCTTCCTTATCAGGAGAACACCTCGTGCGAATCCCTGTTGCCACATCAGCGAATCAATTCTTTTCTTTTTTTACCACGCCGGACTGGAGCCAGTTGTTTAATACCGATGTGCTGATCATCGCAGTTACGCTGGCCCTGGTAGCAAGCCTGGAGAGTTTATTAAGTATTGAAGCCGTGGATGACCTTGATCCTTACCAACGGGTAACGCCCACTAACCGGGAATTAAAAGCGCAGGGACTGGGAAATATTATTTCGGGACTGCTGGGAGGACTGCCTGTCACCAGCGTGATCGTTCGTTCCTCGGCGAATGTGAATGCCGGGGCTAAAACAAAACTGGCCACGATCTATCATGGTATATTCCTGTTACTCTCTTTTGCCTTTATCCCTTTTATATTGAACATGATCCCCAAGGCATCGCTGGCGGCGATCCTGGTCTTTACCGGGTATAAACTGGCAAAGCCCGCACTTTTTAAAGCGTTCTACAAAAAAGGATGGGACCAGTTCCTGCCTTTTATCATAACCATCACGGCCATCCTGGCGGCGGATCTTTTGAAAGGGGTAATCATTGGTATCGTGGCAGGTTTATTCTTTGTAATGAGGAGTAATTTTAAGACCGCCGTTTTCGTCGTTAATGACGCGAACAAATATTTATTCCGCCTGCGTAAAGATGTATCTTTCCTGAACAAACCGATCATTAAAAACAAACTGGAGCAGGTGCCCGCCGATTCTTATGTACTTATTGATGCCTCCCGTGCCGATTTTATTGATAAGGATATCGTGGAAACGATCGAGGATTTTATGCTGCATGCCCCGTTAAAGAATATCCAGGTAGAATTAAAGCGGAGCCATTACAAAGAACAGGGCTTTTCTCATAAACTGCCACCCGGTAAGCAGGCGCGGCTGGTGCGCACCCATGAAAAAGAAATAAGAGAAACTACAAACAATTAATTTTACATCACCAACTGATTTATATGTATCCATACGAAAAATTATTACTGGAAAACAAAGCCTGGGCTGCTGAAAAAATAGCAGGGGACCCGGAATATTTTAACCGGCTGGCACATTTGCAAACACCCGAATTCTTATGGATCGGGTGCAGCGATAGCAGGGTGCCCGCCAACGAGATCACCGGTACACAACCGGGTGAGATATTTGTACACAGGAATGTCGCCAACCTCGTAATCAATACCGATGTGAATGTATTGAGTGTACTGGATTTCGCCGTCAACCACCTGAAAGTAAAACACGTGATCATTTGCGGGCATTATGGTTGCGGCGGTATCAAGGCTGCGACGACACAGACTGATTTCAAACCGGTGCTGAATATGTGGTTGCGGAATATCAAAGATGTATATCGTTTGCACCGGGAAGAACTGGATGGGATCAAAGAAGAAGAAAAGCGATGTGACCGGCTCACTGAACTGAATGTACAGGAACAGATACTAAACCTTGCCAAAACATCCATCATCCAAAGAGCATGGAAGAATGAACAGCGGCCTGACCTGCACGGATGGGTATATGGATTAAAGGACGGTATCCTTAAGCCTGTAGTAGAAATGAAAGCGGGTACGCATATTGATCCGCTATATGAGTATAATGATCTTTAACCGCATTTGATTCATAACTGGGCAGCAAACCTGGTGAGATCCACCTGTTGCCCGGGTATTTTCACATTTCCACATTGCCTCATTTACCTAATTTGCATCCATGTCCATCGAAGTAAAAAATCTTTTGAAAGAATATGGCGAACAAAAAGCCGTCAATAATATTTCTTTTAAAGTGGCCAAAGGGGAGATCGTCGGTTTCCTGGGTCCTAACGGTGCCGGCAAATCCACCACGATGAAGATCATTACCGGCTACCTGCAGCAAACAGCCGGTGAAGCCTGGGTCTGCGGGATCAATGTGGCGGAAAACCCGCTGGAAACAAAAAAGAAGATCGGCTTTCTTCCGGAAATGAATTCCCTGTATTATTATATGTATTTAAGAGAATACCTGGGTTTTATTGCTGAAGTTCACAAGGTGCAGGAGCCGAAGGAAAAGATCGAATCAATAATCGAATTAACAGGTTTGAAAACGGAAAGCAAAAAAAAGATCGGCCAGCTTTCCAAGGGGTATAAACAACGGGTAGGATTGGCCGCGGCCCTGCTCCACGATCCCGAAGTACTGATCCTGGATGAGCCCACTTCCGGTCTTGATCCCAACCAGATCGTGGAGATCCGGGAAGTGATAAAAAAACAGGGACAACAGAAGACCGTTTTATTTTCCTCTCATATTTTACAGGAAGTAGAAGCCATTTGCGACAGGGTGATCATTATCAATAAAGGAGAACTGGTTGCAGATGATAAATTAAGTAACCTGCAAAGAGGTAATAAGGATAATCACGTTGTCGTTGTTCAGTTCAAAGAACCTGTAAACAGGAAACTATTAGAAAATATTAATGAAGTTTCCAGGATCGAAGAACCTCAAACATCCAACTTCAAACTTCAAACCAGCAATCCAGAAGCAGTCAGGAAGCAGTTATTACAGATTGCTATACAGCAAAATCTGAACATCGTTTCCCTGCAAAGCGAAAGCCAGAGCCTGGAAAGTATCTTCAAAGACCTGACGAACAGATGAACAGATGAACAAGAGAACAGGTGAATGATGATGTAATTATCAATCTCAAATGATCAAATAAAAAGAAAGCCGGTTCTTAACCCCGGCGTTCTTAATTCCTTGTTCATCATTCTCTATTCTAGAACCCTTTCTTCTCGACCGGTTTTTCTGTTTTCCCTTTTTCAAAGTCACCGCCATAAACCATTACGAGTTTCGACTTGTCAAAGTATTTGCGCAGCGCGGCATTGACAGCATCCAGGTTCAGCGTTTTCACTTTGTTTTCAAACTGTATAAAGTCCCCCAGATCCCTGTCGTTAGACAGGTAAGCGCGGAGAATATTGGCCAGGTTATCATTACTGCCCAGCGTTGTCTTATCCTGTTCAAGAAAACTATTAACAGATTTTGTCAATTCATCTTTAGTAAACCCGCCCTGGATGGCTTTATCAATTTCCTGGTGCAGGGCCGAATCAAGACGTCCTTTATAAATGGGGTTAAAGAAGGCATAAACCCCCCAGTTACCCGTATTGTATTTGTACTGCACATTCATGAAACTGCCGGCGCCATAGCTCATACCTTCATTCTCCCTTAGCCGTTGTGGTATACGGGAAGAGAGAAAGGCGCCACCACCCAGCAATTCATTCGCCATGATCACGGCAGGGTAATCGGGATGTTTGCGGGAAATATTAAGATTCATTCCCCCCAGCATCATGGCATTTGTCTTATCAGGTGTATTGATGGTTTCGGTAGTGGCTTTTGTTTCAAAATACTGTGGTTCTACTTCTTTGTAACTCCCCTTGCTGTTCCATTTGCCAAAAGAACCCTGCAGGAATTCTTTCACTTTGGTCTTATCTACTTCGCCCACAAAAACTGAAATAGAATTATTAGCCCCGTAAAAATCGGTATAGTATTTTTTTACATCATCCAGTTTTACCTGTGCAAGCTCTTGCAGGCTTTCCTCCGTGCTCGAAGCATACAAGGGATGGCCTTTGGGATACTTTAATAATAATTTACCCAGTTTTTGTGACGCCAGCGACTGGGGATCATTCTTGGCTGCTTCGTAATTGGCCTTGGTATCGAGTATGATCTTATCAAATTCCGCGGCATCAAATTTCGGGTGCTTCAGCAGGTCATCCAGTAAGGCAAGGGCGGCGGGAAGGTTTTGACGGTCCGTACTAACATTGATCGCGAGGGAGCCCGGGCCTCCTGAAAAAGAGATAGTTGTTTTTATTCTATCCAGCTCATCCGAGATCTGTTTTTTTGTTTTGGTAGTCGTACCCGACTTCAGCATATCGGCGAGTACAGCCGCGATCTCCGATTTATCAGTCAGCGATTTCTCATCACCGAATCTTAAGGTGATCGCGGCACTGATCTTATCACCCTTGGTTGGTTTTTCCAGCAAAGCATATTTTCCGCCATTCGCTAATGAGCCATACTCGGTATTCTTTTTAATATTCTCAATGCTGTTCTCAAAATTGGTTTTTTGCGCTGCCACTGCCTTCCCAGTATAACCAGTCAGCAATGATTTGATATCAGGAGTTTCAGCAACGACGGTCCTTTCGGGTGTTGTCGCCTCAGGTATAAACACCCCGTAAGTGCGGTTAGAGGGTTTGTAATATTTTTTAGCTACTGACTGCAGGTCCGCCACGGTCAATTTTTCTATCCTGTCACGGTAAAGGAACCAAAGCCGCCAATCGCCGGCACCGATGAATTCGGTGAGTGCGATCGAGAAATCCGTCGTGTGACTCATACCGTTTTCAATACCTTTTAAGATCGTGTTCTTTGCACGGGTCAGGTCTTCTTCTGTAAAAGTCATCGAGCCGAGTTGATCTGCTGAACTTAACAAAGCCTGTTTCGCGCTGTCCAGGTTTTTATCTTTGGGAACCTCGCATTCAAAATAAGAAAAGCCCGGATCGTAGACCGTCATAGAATAACCGGATATCTTGGAAGCAAGTTTTGTTTCCACCAGCTTTTTATACAATACTCCCGAAGGATCATTCGTGAGTACCTGGATCAATGCATCGTTCGCAGCATAATCTTTATCGGCCACCGCGGGTGTATGATAAGCCATACTTACGTACTGGATATCGCCGGTGCGGCGCAGTTCTACATTCCGTTCTCCATCCTGGGGAGGCTCCACTGTATAAGTAGGCTGGAGCACTCTTGTTGGTTTAGGAATAGGTCCGAAATACTGCTGTATATACGCCAGTGCTTTCTTCTCATCAAATTTCCCGGCCACCAGGAGCACGGCATTATCGGGCTGGTAATATTTCTTGTAAAATACTTTCAGGTTCTCGGCTTTTACTCTTTCGATATCTTCCTTGCTGCCGATCGTCGATTTACCATAGTTGTGCCAGAGATACATGGAAGAAAGAACTCTTTCATTCAAAACTCCGCTGGGATAATTCTCCCCGATCTCGAATTCGTTACGCACGACGCTGAATTCTTTTTTAAGCTCTTCGGCCAGTATCTTCGAATTCACCATGCGATCGGATTCCATATCGATCGCCCAGCGCAGGTTCTCATCAGAAGCTGAAAGGATCTCGTAATAGTTGGTCCTGTCGTACCAGGTAGTACCGTTGGCCTGGGCGCCCTTATCAGCGATGGCTTTTTTTATGTCAACGAATTTTTTACACTGCTTGAAGAGCATATGCTCCAGCAGGTGAGCCATTCCGCTTTCGCCATAACCCTCATGACGCGAGCCGACCTTGTAAACAATGTTCACCGCGATATTGGTTTGCGATTCATCCGGCATCAGTAATACTCTTAAGCCATTGCTTAATTCATATTCTTTGATACCCTCTACGGTGGTTACTAACTTAGGAGCTGTTTGAGCCTGTATATTACTGACTTGCAGCAAGAGAAGCAGGCTGAATGGAATAAGGTGAAAACGCATGGTTATTGATTTGTTTTAAAGATAAGCGTATTCTCAATGTGCCGATTAGCCAATGTGACTATTGGTCAATATGACGATTGGCCAATTAGAAATAATCGTTTGGGAAAAATGATCACATCGGCTAATTGGCTAATTGGCTAATTTACAAATCACCGGATGATGGTAATAGAACCTTTTTCTGTAATCTTCTTGTCGTTGCTGTCGACATATTCCAGTATCCAGATATACACTCCGGCGTCCTGTTCCACTCCTTTGTACTTCCCATCCCATCCCTGCCCATAAGTAGTGGTAGCAAAAACGAGATTCCCCCAGCGGTTGAAGACCGAAAAGCTTTTCAACGATTTCATGCCCACCAGGTAGGGTCTTGCTATGTCGTTCAGTCCATCGCCATTCGGAGTAAACGCGGTGGGGAGGTAATAACCGGGTTTGCGCAAGACCTGCATAAGAACAGAATCCGTCGTGATACAGGTATGCACATCAGTTATAACGATCTTATAGTCGATATCGTTATTCGTTGCAAAGAATTCCGTGTATTGGGCGAAGTAGTTGCTGAGCTGTTCTTTTGGTATCCAGTTATAATTTGGACCGATGCCCGGTCTTGCATGAAGGTATTGTGAACTGCCCTGGGGAACCGTGACTGCCCGGTAGCGTATTCCGTCAGCCGGTTTATTTATCTGTACCGTTTTTACGACTGTCATGGGATTCTGTTCGCAACCAAGTGTTACAAGTTTTAATGTCACATCTGTTTTCCCTGCTGTAGTATAGATTACCGGTGGAGGGTCTTTTAAAACAGATCCCGGCACACTACTGCCAAAGTTCCAGGTATAGTTTACCTGTACAGCACCCTTTTCATCACTTAAATTATAAAAATTGATCTGCCGGTCTACACAGATAGAGTCCAAGGAAAAACGGGGAATACCATTCGGCATCACGTGTACCGTAAGGTCCGTACTATCCACACATCCATTGGAAGAAGTGGCGATCAGTTTCGTGATATAATCACCGGGAGTAAGGAAAGATTTAGTGGCATCGATACCCGTCTGTATTCTCAGGTCGCTGAACTTCCATAAATAACTGAGGGAAGCCCCGTCGGAAACAGTCGTCCCGTTAGTGAATGTAAACGAATTGTTGGTGATACAGGCCGAGTCGTTGCTGGG
>JANMKG010000123.1:0-9833 GCA_031371915.1 Chitinophagaceae bacterium
CCTAAAAAAGATCCGTTCGCTCTGTGATGAATTTGGAGCTGTGTATATAGCTGACAGTGTGCAGTGTGGTTATGGACGTACCGGCAAGTTTTTTAGTCATGATTTTGCCGGGGTGAATGCCGATATCTATACGATGGCCAAGGGAATGGGTAATGGTTTCCCGGTAGCCGGTATCATTGTAGCACCGCATATCAAACCCAAACATTTCCAGCTGGGCACCACTTTTGGCGGTAACCATTTGGCCTGCGCAGCAGCGCTGGCTGTCCTGGAAGTGATCAGCGAGGAAAAACTGATGGGAAACGCGGTGATGACAGGCAAATACCTGAAAGATGAGCTGGAATCCATCCCGCAGTTAAAAAATATAAGAGGCCGGGGTTTGATGATCGGGTTTGACGTGCCGGTGGAATTGAAAGACCTGAAGAAAAATCTTTTGTGGAACCAGAAAATATTTACTGGTGAAGCCAAACCAAATGTGATCCGTTTACTTCCTTCGCTCGCTTTAAAGAAAAGAGATGCCGAACAATTCATTGAATCAATAAAGGAAGAAATTGGGATATTGGAAACGGTCTAAAGCTACTAATGATGAAGAATTTTGTTTCCGTTCATGATGTAATCGATATTGAAGCATTGGTCCAAAAAGCCCTGGCTTATAAAGCGAACCCTTTTGCTGACAAAGCCATTGGTACCAATAAGCGCATCGGTTGTTTGTTCTTAAACCCCAGCATGCGAACAAGATTAAGTACGCAGATCGCCGCGCAGAATCTTGGAATGGAACCGATCATTTTTAACGTGGGCAGTGAAGGCTGGGCGCTGGAATTTGAAGAAGAAGCTATTATGAGCGGCACTACCGTGGAGCACGTGAAAGATGCTGCCCCTGTGTTTGGAAAATATTTTGATATCCTTGCTATCAGGACTTTTCCATCCCTCAAGAACCGCGAGGATGATTACAGCGAACTATACATCAAACAATTCATAAAATATGCCGGCATCCCGGTTGTAAGCCTGGAAAGCGCTACCCTTCATCCTTTACAAAGTCTTACCGATATCATCACGATCACCGAAACCTATAAAGAAAAAAGAAAGCCCAAAGTTGTGCTGACCTGGGCGCCGCATGTAAAACCGCTGCCCCAGTGTGTAGCGAACAGTTTTTCGCAATGGGTCAATGCCTGGGGAAAAGCCGAATTTGTGATCACCCACCCGGAGGATTATGAATTGAGTACCGAGTTCAGCAGCGGTGCGACCATCACCCATGACCAGGATGAGGCGTTAAAAGATGCCGATTTTGTTTATGTCAAGAACTGGAGCACCTATAATGATTATGGAAAGATCTATTGCAACGATCCTGAATGGATGCTGACGACTGAAAAATTAAAGGCGACCAATCATGCCAAAATAATGCATTGCCTGCCCGTGAGAAGAAATATCGAACTCAGTGATGAAATTCTTGACGGGCCAATGAGTATTGTTACACAACAAGCGGCCAACAGGGTGTGGGCCGCCCAGTCTGTACTTTCGGAGATCTTAAGCCCCCATACCCTAAAGGGGAGCAATTTATGAGAAATGAAACCTGAGTTATACATTGTAAAAATTGGTGGTAATATTATTGACGATGAAAAGAAGTTTTCCTCGTTCCTGGAATCGTTTGCTTCTGTGGAAGAAAAAAAGATATTAGTGCATGGGGGAGGCAAACTCGCTACCCGCCTGGCCGAACAACTAAATATTCCCCAGCAGGTGGTCGAAGGCCGGAGGATCACCGATGCGGAGACACTAAAGATCGTGACGATGGTCTATGCTGGGTATATCAATAAAAATATTGTGGCGAAATTGCAGGCCAGTAATTGCAATGCACTTGGACTTTGCGGCGCCGATGGTGACGCCATCCTTGCTCACAAAAGACAACACTCCGTAATGGACTACGGTTTTGTGGGAGATGTGGATGTGATCAATACCGGTTTGATCAGCAGCCTCTTGCTTCGGAACATCACCCCCGTCTTTGCCCCGATCACGCACGATCAACAGGGACAATTATTGAACACAAATGCCGATACGATCGCCCAGGAGCTCGCAAAAGCGCTTAGTGTTGAATTTGATGTGACACTGGTCTATTCTTTTGAAAAAAATGGTGTACTCCTGGATATAAATGATGACAAATCGGTTATTCCATCGATCAATCCAACGTCGTATAAAGAATTAAAAGCCCGTGAAAAGATATTCGCGGGGATGATCCCCAAACTGGATAATGCCTTTACCGCCCTGGAAAGCGGGGTAAGCAAAGTGATCATCGGAAAAGCAGAGCAGTTAAAAGAACTCCTGGATGGGAATTCCGGAACAACAATTACAGCCTCCCCAAACCCCTCCGCAGGAGGGGCTTAAAATCCGAAAGATGAATGACTCTAATAATAACGAACCTCCAAAAGTCCTTCCAAACGAGGAAGATTTGACAGGTGCCGCCATTGAACTACTCAAGGAACTCATTGCCACACCCTCTTTCAGCAAGGAAGAGGATCAAACTGCAGCTATTATCGGGAAGTTTTTCGCTACCCGGGATATCGCCGCTACCCGCGTCGGGAATAATGTATTTGCGCTGAATAAATACTTTGTTGAGAGCAGGCCCACTCTCCTGCTAAATTCACATCATGATACAGTAAAACCAAATCCTCAATACAGCAAAGATCCTTTTATGCCTATTGAGGAAGACGGCAAACTTTATGGGCTCGGTAGTAATGATGCAGGAGGTTGCCTGGTTTCACTGATCGCCACTTTCCTTTATTATTATGACCAAAAGGATTTGAAATACAATCTAGTGATCGCCGCTACGGCGGAAGAAGAGATCTCAGGTACAGGCGGAATAGAATACACTTTACCCTACCTGCCCCGAATAGATTTTGCCATCGTTGGAGAACCTACCGGTATGCAAATGGCTGTCGCAGAAAGAGGACTGATGGTATTGGATTGTACCAGTACCGGCAAAGCCGGGCATGCGGCAAGAGAGGAAGGTGAAAATGCGATCTATAAAGCATTAAAAGATATTGAGTGGTTCAGCAGCTACCAGTTTCCAAAAATATCAGAATTGCTTGGCCCCAATAAAATGAGCGTGACCGTTATTGAAACCGACAATAAGGCCCACAATGTTGTTCCAGCAGAATGCAAATTTGTAGTGGATACCAGGATCAATGAGCTCTACAGTTTTGAAGAAGTACTCGGGCAGATCAAAGCACATGTCGGGTGCACAGTAACTCCCAGGAGCACACGTCTTCGTTCCACTTCCATACCAATGGACCATCCGCTCGTAAAAGCCGGAACGGCGCTGGGCAGAACCTCGTATGGTTCACCAACAACTTCCGACAAAGCACTGATGCCATTCCCGGCGCTAAAAATGGGACCGGGAGATTCTGCGCGCAGTCACACCGCTGATGAGTATATTTATGTGGATGAAATAAAAACGGGGATCGATCTTTATACCCGGCTTTTAAAACAGGTATTATGAAACTCTGGCAAAAAGACACCCCGCCAGCCGGCGGGGATGGGGGCAAGGAAGTTGAAACATTCACGGTGGGAAAAGACCGGGAGATGGACCTGTATCTTGCTGCCTTTGACGTGATCGGCTCCCTGGCGCATACCCGGATGCTGGAATCGGTTGGCCTGCTCAGCAAAGAAGAATTGTCACAATTACAAAAAGAATTAAAAAATATCTACCGGCAAATACAACAGGGTGAATTCAAACTGCAGGATGATGTGGAAGATATTCACTCCCAGGTAGAACTATTGCTGACGCAAAAACTGGGAGACAGTGGCAAGAAAATCCATAGTGCCCGCAGCCGTAATGACCAGGTACTGACAGATATCAAGTTATTCCTTCGCAGCGAACTGGAAGAAATGGTAACAGCCATACAACCACTGTTCGAACTCCTCCAAACACAAAGCGAAAAATATAAAGATCATCTGCTTCCCGGCTATACACACCTGCAACTGGCCATGCCTTCATCCTTTGGACTCTGGTTCGGGGCCTATGCGGAAAGCCTGGTCGATGATATGGTCACCCTCAGGTCCGCTTACGAAGTGGTGAATAAAAATCCCCTGGGTTCGGCAGCCGGTTATGGGTCCTCCTTCCCTATCAACCGTACCACGACCACTCAATTGATGGGTTTTGAAACCCTGAATTTCAACGTAGTTTATGCCCAGATGGGAAGAGGCAAAGCCGAGCGTATTGTAGCGCAGGCATTGGCGAACGTAGCTGATACCCTGGCCAGGCTCAGTATGGACGCCTGCTTGTACCTGAACCAGCATTTCGGGTTCATCAGTTTTCCCGCAGAACTGACAACCGGCAGCAGCATTATGCCGCACAAGAAAAACCCTGACGTATTTGAATTGGTCCGCGGCCATTGCAACAGGATCAAAGCCTTGCCCAATGAAATCACCCTGGTGACGACCAACCTGCCTTCCGGGTATCATCGTGACCTGCAATTACTGAAAGAACATTTGTTTCCCGCTTTCCGGGCTCTCAAAGATTGTATTGAAATGACAGGCTTGATGCTTTCCAATGTGGAGATAAAAAAGGACCTGTTGAATAATGAGCAATATAAATTCCTGTTTAGTGTTGAAGAAGTGAATAAGCTGGTCAATAAGGGCATGCCTTTCCGGGATGCGTATAAAAAAGTAGGAGTAGATATTGAATCAGGAAATTTTTCACATACGAATGCTGTGCATCATACCCACGAAGGAAGTATTGGTAATCTTTGTACAATACAAATAAAGGAGCAGATGCAAAAAGTGGTAGACTCTTTTCCTTTTATCAAGGTTCGTACAGCTATTGATGAACTGTTGAAATAAATTACATCCCGTATTTATCTGCCAGGTAGATCAGCGCGGCCATATTCACGGCACCCAATTCCAATTCTCTTTTATTCACCGCTTCGAATGTATCGCTCCGGGAATGGTGGATATCAAAGTACCGCTGGCTATCGGGGTTCATACTGGCAGTAGGGGTTTTGAAGGCCCTGTTCAAGGGTCCGATATCCGATCCGCCACCACCCGGTTGGAACTCGTTGCAGCCGTACGGTGCTATCAGTTCCCTCCAGCCCAGGAATTTCTGGTATTGTTCATTGGTTCCGCTCAGGCCCATGGACCTTGGGGTAAATCCGCCGGCATCACTCTCAATGGCGAGTATATGTTTCTCATTTTTTGCTTTCGCTTCATCAGCATACTTAGTACCGCCCCGCAAACCATTTTCTTCATTCATAAATAACACGAACCGGATCGTTCTTTTGGGCTTATAGCCGATCGCTTTGAATGCTCTTAGTATTTCCATTGTTTGCACGACGCCTGCGCCATCATCATGAGCGCCTTCACAGACATCCCAGCTGTCGAGGTGACCACCTACGGTTATTATCTCATCGGGGAATTCCGAACCCCTGATCTCGCCGATAATATTATGCCCTATCGTATCCGGGAGAAAATGACCGTTGGTCTTCATGGTAACGCTTACAGGCCCGGTTTTTATTTGCCGGCTCAGCCAGTCTGCATCTCTCAGGCCTACAGCAACTGCCGGTAATTTTTCATAGGCGGAGTCATACCTTGTAGCACCGGTATGAGGGTTATTATCCGCAGCATGGCTCAGGCTGCGCACGATCACTGCTTTGGCGCCATACTTTGCAGCCCGGCTGGGTCCCTGGCCACGGTATTGTCCTGCATCCCGGTAAGCAAGAAAAGTATTGACATAGGTATCGTTGAATTTATAATTGTAGAAAACGATCTTTCCTTTTACTTCTTCTTTTCTTTTTTCCAGTTCATCAAAAGAGTCAACTTCCATTACTTGCGCGGTAACCTCTTTCCCCGAACCTAATGAATTTCCCAGGGCCAGTACATCCAATATTTTTTTCGAGGACTTGATCTTGTTACTGGCCTGTTCATCATAGCTGGCCGCTGCCTCATCCTTTCCTCCTCTTACCCAATGGGGAACCATGCACTCCTGCATCCATGCTTTTTCCGCCCCGCTTTCCTGCATAATCTTCAGCCCCCACTTTTCCGCTTTTACCATCCCGGGGGAACCTGCCAGCCGACCACCGATCTCTTTGGTGAGATAATGGAGGTTATCATAAGCTTTACCATTTGACAGTATCTCATCCGAAATCTTTTTGATATAGGCCGAATCTTCTTTTTGGGGAAAAACAGGAGTTCCCGCCAGGAACAGGCATATGATAAAAGACAGCTTTCTCATGTACATGTATTTTGCTAAAGATAACCGAAACCTCAAAAAACGGCACAAAGATTTAATATAAACGGCAAACCTTCCTCCCCCAAAACTGTTACCTTCGGTAGCCAGATTTATATAAATTATGCGGATCGGAATTGTTTGCTATCCCACCTTTGGTGGTAGCGGTGTTTTAGCCACAGAACTGGGAAAAGCCCTTGCCCAAAAAGGTCACCAGGTACATTTTATCACTTACCAGCAACCGGTCAGGTTAAATGGGTTCATCCCGAATATCTTTTACCACGAGGTACAGGTACCTACGTACCCGCTTTTTGATTACCCGCCTTATGAAACTGCATTGGCCAGTACGATGGTGGATGTGATCAAGAATAATAACCTGGACCTGCTGCATGTACATTATGCCATTCCCCATGCGTCGGCTGCATATATGGCGAAGCAGATCTTAAAAAAAGAAGGGAAGAATATACCAGTGATCACCACCCTCCATGGAACAGATATAACCCTGGTAGGAAGAGATAAGACCTATGCACCCGTCGTCACTTTTTCCATCAATGAAAGCGATGCGATCACCGCCGTATCACAGAACCTGCGGAATGAGACTTTCAAACATTTTGCTATCACGAAAGAAATTGAAGTGATCGTCAATTTTGTGGATGTAAGCCGCTTTAACCGCAAACCCATTGATGCGTTCAAAAAAGTGATCGCCCCCAACGGTGAACGAATCTTATTACATGCTTCTAATTTCAGGAAAATAAAAAGGGTGCAGGACGTTGTGAAAATATTTGCCGAAGTAAATAAAGAAGTGCCTTCCAAATTGCTCTTTGTAGGGGATGGTCCCGAACGTTCTACCGCGGAAGACCTGGCCCGGGAGTTAGGTGTTTCAGAAGAGATCCGTTTCGTAGGTAAACAGGAGCAAATGGAAGATATCCTGGCCATTGCCGATCTTTTCCTGCTCACCTCCGAATACGAGAGTTTTGGTCTAGCCGCACTGGAAGCGATGGCAGCCGGTGTTCCCGTGGTTTCTACCAATGCAGGTGGATTGGGAGAGATCAATATCGATGGTGAAACCGGGTATATGAGTGATGTGGGAGATGTGGCTTCGATGAGCCGGCAGGCCTTATCTATTTTAAAAGACGATGAAACATTAAAGAAATTCAAAGACAGCGCAGCCGCACATGCCCGTAAGTTTGATATCACTAATATCATCCCGGCGTATGAAAAATTATACGAAAAATTTCTCTGACCTCACCCCCAAGAAAAATTAGTTTATTAATAGTCAGTTATCATCAATCCCCCCTCTCCTTAAGGAGAGGGGGGATTGAATTGTCATTTAGTTCCGGAAACGAATATAGTTGGGGTGAGGTCAGCGCCGTAACCACGGCTGGGGGTCCACGTTCCTTGTTTCGATCATCAGGATAAAATCGATCTGGCCACCACTGCCGTCATCATCTTTACCTGCCTTACCGATCTGCTGACCAGTTTTTACGGCGCTCCCCTTGCTCACACTAACAGAAGAAAGATTGCTGTAGGTTGTAAAGTACTTACCGTGCCGGATCGTTATCGCCATCCCATCACCCAGGTTATATACACCACTTACTTCGCCATCGAATACGGCTTTTACAGCAACACCTGAAGTAGGGGTTGCGATGGTGATCCCGGGGTTATCAAAGGTCAGCAAGGTATTATCAATTTTATTCGTTCCAAAACGTAGTGTTACAACTCCATTATCTACCGGCCAGGGAAGTTTAGCCCTGTTGAGTTCAAACTTATTGTTCAGGGCAACGTCGGTAGCATTAAAGTTCAGGTAGCTATCCGGTTTTTTTGCCACTTCATTCCGCTTGGGAGAGGTTGTGGTGGTCGGGTTAGTAGTGGGGCTGGTCGTTACATTGGGATTCTCGGCCGGTTTGTTCTTTTTTGCCAGGTCATCCGCTTTCTTTTTTGCATCCGCGTCTGCCTTAGCTTTGGCCTCAGCTTCCTTCCTTGCCGCTTCAATCTCGCGGCGTACGATCGCGGTGATGGCATTCTTCAGGTCCCGGTCCTTATTCTTTTTTGCAGTGATCTGTTTCTGGAGATCGTTTTGTTTTGATTTTAACTGGCTCACTACAACATCCTTCTCTTTTTTCTGTACGGCCAGTTCTTCGACCTGTTTGGTCTGGTTCACAAGTGCCACACTTTTTTGATCTTTCCGCCCCATCTGCTGTTTTTTCCGTTGGGCAATAAGTTGCTGTGTCTCCAGGATGGTTGTCACCTGCTTTTCGCGGTATGCACGGTAACTTTTCAGGTAGGTTACCCTTTTGATGGCATCATTAAAGCTATTGGCGGAAAAGATAAAATTGAGGTAATCATAATTACTCCTGTTCTTATACGCATATATCACCGTTCTTGCATACTGGGTTTTCAGCGTATCCAGTTGTTTTTGCAGGCGGTAGATCTCCAGGTTGCTGAGGTAAATATCATCATCGATCGACCTGATCTCTTTATTAATACTGCTGATATACTGTTCCTGGAGATCGATCTTACGCTTAAGGATATTAAGCTGACCCACCGTTTGTTTGGTCTGACCTTTAACCTTATTGTACATCCCCTGGATCTCGTTCAATTCTTTCTGGATCTCCTGCCGCTCTTTTTCGAGCTGGGATTTGTCCTGGGTTTGTGCGCTGATCAACCCCGTAAGCCCTGAGCACAATAAGAATAAGATGATTTTTTTTCTCATAGTTAATGGTATGTGGGTTAGAAGGGTGCGGACCAGCAAATACATAACGGTAAGATGCAAATTTAATTTTATCCTGCTATTCCCTTTTATAATTTTTTGGTACACTAAAGGGGAAACTTAACGTTTCATTAAAATCATACTGCTTGAAATTGAGGTTGATATCCAGTTTCTTTTTCTCTGCTACATTTATCATTCTCCTGGTTGAAAAATTAATTTCTTTTTTATCCTCGTAATCCGAATAAGTAAGATAACAGGTACGGCTCCTTGAATCATCTTTATCATCCAGCTTACTGCTCTGCAATAAGCGGTCCGGGTCACTGACCGTAAAAAGGTTCTTGAAAAAATCACCATTGCTTTGCAAAGAAATATTACCACCTGACCGGCTATACGAAATAATATTTGAATCTAGGAATACAGGATTTCCCAGCAACAGGTCCTGGAGAGAATGAAGGTCGAGTGGTAACTCTGTTATTTCTTTCAAATAGGAAACACTCCGCGTGATATATTTTTTATTTTGTTTATCCAGCAGCTTCACCGAGTCCTGTGTTATATAGGCTCTTACCCCTTCAATACCCAGGGGCCCGGTAACAGAGACCCATATCACGCTATCCCTGTACATCCGCACATGGGCATTCACATTAAGGTTTTTCCCGTCGGCATCGGTGTAATCAACATCCATTTTAGCTGAGAACGTGGTAAAGCTGATCCGGTTGCTCATGATCCTTCTATAATTGTCCCTGATAAAAGCTATTGAGTCTTCCCGGGGATTACTGGCAGGAGGAGTTATAACAATCGCGGTTACGGTATCTTTTTTAGCTATGGCAGTCTGGATATAGCGGGTGGACCGGCAGGAGGCGAGAAAAAAAATAATCAGCGTAAGTATGAGCGCGGTTCTTATCATTCTTTTAT
>JANMKG010000130.1:0-7493 GCA_031371915.1 Chitinophagaceae bacterium
GAGATTTAAGACATGAAGACAGTATTTTTTCTACTGATGTTTACAGCTACCATATTAAGTGCCTGCACCGCGACGACTCCCCAAGGCCAGCGCCGACGAAGCCAAGAAGCATGAGGACTTCGTCACCCGCATGGTCGCCAAGGGCTACACGTCGAAGCAGGTTCGGCTGCTGTGCGAGTGGTACTTGTGAATTGAAAATGAATTCAAAATCCCCCTCTCCCAAGGGAGAGGGGGATTTTGGGAATAATGATTTTTCAAGGAACAAATGCATGTGGGGGTGAGGTCTTAACTTTGTAATTCTTAATTCATAATTATTCATTCTTAATTAACGACCATGCCCGGCTACGAACTCTGGAGTGACAAAGAACGGAAAGAAGTAAACGATGTGCTGGACACCGGTATCCTGATGCGCTATGGATTTGACGGTCCGCGAAAAGGGATCTGGAAAAGCAAGGAACTTGAAGAAGCCATCTGCAAAACTTTTGGCAGCCAGTATGCCCAACTAACTTCCAGCGGTACTGCTGCTTTGACTACCGCCTTGAGTGCCTTGAGTATCGGGTACGGGGATGAAGTGATCACTCCCTGTTTTACTTTCGTCGCTTCCTTCGAAGCGATCTTAAGTGTGGGCGCCGTTCCCGTACTGGTGGATGTGGATGATACCCTGACACTTGATCCTGTTGCTGTCCGTAAAGCCCTTACTACAAAAACAAAAGCCATCATGCCCGTGCATATGTGTGGGAGCATGGCCGATATGGATGCCCTGCAGGCGATTTGCAGGGAATACAAACTGGTCTTATTGGAAGATGCCTGCCAGAGTATCGGCGGCAGTTATAAAGGAAAAGCCCTCGGTACGATCGGTGATGCAGGGACCTTTAGTTTTGATTTTGTAAAAACAATGACATGTGCCGAAGGCGGTGTAGTGATGACCAACCGGGAAGATGTTTATACGCAATGCGACGGTTACACGGATCATGGTCATGATCATAAAGGGGCAGATCGCGGGGCAGACCTCCATCCGTTTATCGGTTATAATTACCGTATCTCTGAACTCCATGCTGCCGTTGGCCTCGCGCAAATAAAAAGGCTACCCGAGTTTCTCACCATCCAAAAAAAGAACCATACCCTACTAAAGAATATGCTGGCGCAGGTTCCCGAAGTTTTTTTCAGAAGAATACCCGATCCCGAAGGCGACAGCTGCAGTTTTATCAGCTGGTTCCTGCCGACCGAAGAAATAACAAGAGCGGTGGTAAATGAATTAAAGGCTCAGAATATTTTAGCCGGTAATTTTTACTGGTATGATAATAACTGGCATTATATCCGCAAATGGGATCACCTGAAAAATTCCACGACCCTCAACAGCCTGCATCCCGATCTGAAAGCACAGGTCATCCACCACGCCACAAAGGATTTTTCATCCAGCGATGTTATCATGGGTCGCTGTATCTCTACATCTATTAGTTTATCGTGGACCGAAGAACAGGTAAAAGAGAAAGGTGAAAAAATGACCGCCATTATCCGCAAAGTTTTGGATGCTGCCACCGTCGGGGTTTAAGGGATTAATTCTTCTATTACAATCAAAACGTTGGTTTCACCGCATTGGGTTTCTGCTCCAGGTAATTCACATAATCGAGTGAGCCCAGCCGTAAGCGAAGCGGCACCGCGGTGATCTTTTCGAGCTGTAATTCTTTTTTACAGAAAAACCCCAGGCAATTACTGTAATAAGAGGGAGGCACCGGGCGGCTGGTAGTTAAGGAAAATCCCTCCCGGGTGCTATGATTTCCCTCAAGAAGTTGCTTATAAGAAAATTTTTTTACAATTTTATTCGTGGGCGCCTGGTATTTAAAGAATACGGATGCTGGCAAGTCATTGAAACCCAGAACAGGTTGAAAATAAATGGGATTGGGGAATTTTTTTTGTCCAAAAATTTCCCCGGTATTCAGGAAAAGAAACACAACAATAAAATAACAAAGCCGTTGGGGCATCTTTAATTGATTTATCTTTAAATTTACGGCATTATTTTTGATGTTTGGCCGGATTTTTGGAAAAATGTCCTGCCGCCTAAAACTGATCGGACCATGGCCCTTAGCCAGAGCTTACAACAGAAATTACTCCAAAAATTATCGCCCCAGCAGATTCAGCTTATGAAACTGCTGCAAGTACCTACGGCAAGCCTCGAGATTCGGATTAAAGAAGAGCTTGAAGAAAATCCCGCCCTTGAACTGGATGAAGAAAAACACGAGGACGCGGATGACATAAAGGACGAATTCAGTGAGACGGCGGAAGAAGAATACGAAGACAAAGACGGGAGCGAGGACGAATACGGAAATATCGATGTCAGCGAATACGTACAGGACGGCGATGATGAAGTGGGTGATTATAAACTGAGGGATGATAATTATCCTGAAGAGGACGAAGGTCGCCAGCTGCCTTTTAAGACGGAAGCCAGTTTTTATGAATTGCTCATCAACCAGCTCGGTATGCTAAAGCTGGAAGACAAGGAACAGGTGATCGCCGAACAGATCGTGGGAAGCATTGATGAAGATGGCTATTTACGCAGGGAGACTCCGGCTATTGTAGACGACCTTGCTTTCCGCCAGAATATTCTCGCCAGTAACGAAGAAGTGGAAGCGCTGATCAAACGTATCCAGCAGTTTGATCCACCGGGTGTAGCCGCCCGTGATTTGCAGGAATGCCTCCTTATACAATTACAACGTCAGAAAGATGAAGGCAAGCCCGTTGACTTGGCGATCAAAGCCATCTCCCGCTACTTTGACGAATTCACTAAGAAACATTATGAAAAGATACAGCGGGGCTTGAACCTGGATGACGACCAGTTACGGGATGTGATGCAGCAGATCATCCGGCTGAATCCCAAGCCAGGTGGTATTGTGGGAGAGATCAATAAGGCGGAAAGTTATGTGGTCCCGGATTTCTTTATCATGAACAATGCCGGTAAACTCGAGCTGACCCTGAACAGCCGCAATGCCCCGGAACTCCGTATCAGCGAAGGTTACCGCGATATGCTGAAAGATTATGACCGCGGGGCTAAGAAAGATAAACGGCAAAAAGAAGCCGTCCTTTTCATTAAACAAAAGATCGATGCGGCGAAATGGTTCATCGATGCCATCAAACAACGGCAACATACCCTGCTCAGCACGATGAATGCTATTATGGAGCACCAGTACAGCTTCTTCCTTACGGGTGATGAAACAGAACTGAAGCCAATGATATTAAAAGATATCGCTGAAAAAACCGGCCTGGATATTTCCACCGTCAGCCGCGTGGCCAACAGTAAGTTTGTACAAACAGAGTTTGGCACCTACCGGCTCAAATTCTTTTTCAGTGAATCACTGAGTACTGACAGCGGTGAAGAAGTTTCTACCCGCGAAGTGAAAAAGATATTAAGCGACCTGATAGAAGGAGAAGATAAGAAACGACCTCTCAGCGATGAACGTCTCACTGAACTGCTCCAGGAAAAGGGTTATAATATTGCCCGCCGTACGGTTGCAAAATACCGGGAACAATTGAATATACCTGTAGCGAGGTTGAGGAAAGAGTTGTAACCTCACCCCACCTCACCCCCATTGGCATTGGGTTTCATGAAAAGCATTATAAACAATAACCCCCTCTCCCGTGGGAGAGGGGGTTATTGAATTCGTTTTTCATTTCGAAGTCGAATGATAGTGGGGGTGAGGTGTTGTAAGCCTAAAACGGCAGATCATCATTTTCCTCGGCCGGTCTTTCATCAAAATATTCGCCGCCATCATTTGCAGAAGCGCCAGCCTTTGCTGCGCCGGCAGGTTCAATTTTCCAGGCTTTAACATCCGTGTACCAGCGCCCGTTATATTCCCGGCTTTCCACGTCGAAAGAGATACTGAGTTGCGCTCCCACCTGTAACTGGCTTTCATTGATCTTATCCCCCCAGATAGAAATACAGACCTTCTTGGGGTATTGGCCTTCCGTTTCAACAATGATATCCTGTTTTTTCCATTGACCGTTCTTGCCGCTGCCTGTTTGGAGCGGGAGAACCTGGGTGAGTTTTGCCGTTAATTGCATGTGAAAAATTATTAGGCTGTGAAGGTACAGAATGCCTCCTGATAAATCTTTGCATGGACAGATCGTAAGTCCGAAAGTCGACAAGATTGCTGCTGTTAACGGTAAAGTTCTTCCGGACTTTCCGTCTTCCCGACTAATACTTCTACCCACTGCATGGTATTTTTCAAAAAATCTCTCTTATTCATTTTGAAACAATAAGCAAAGTAGTATTTTACACGGCTAAACATTTCCAATCCCCGACTCATGGTATTCGCCGACCTGTTATTTTTCTTTCTCTTTCTTACCCTCTGCCTTAGTTTTTATTATGTTACCAAAAATCCAAAGGTCAGGAACTGGGTGTTGATCGCTTTTTCATTATTGTTCTATGCATGGGGGGAACCGATCTGGATAGTGTTATTGATCCTGTCGTCTGCAGTGGACTGGGCAAATTCGATATTTATAGAAAAACACCGGGGCACCAAATGGGCCAGGGCGGGAGTTGTCTTTACCGTGGTCTTTAACCTGGCGTTGCTGGCTACCTTTAAATACGATGTGTTTATTGTCGACCAGGTGAATGCCTTATTGGGCAGTTCTTTTAAAGCACCGGGTTACGCATTACCTATTGGCATTTCATTTTATACATTCCACACCATCTCTTACGTGGTTGATGTGTACCGGGGCGATATCAAAGCACAGCGTTCCTTTCCGAACTTTCTTATGTATGTATCCTTGTTTTCTTCCCTTGTAGCGGGTCCAATTATCCGTTATGCGCACGTAGAGCATGAGATTGACAAAAGGAATGAGAACATCCGGGATTTCAGCCTTGGCATTTCCCGTTTTTGTATCGGCTTGTTCAAAAAAGTGATCATCGCAAATATTGCCGCAGAACTGGTCAAAAAATACATGGGGGATCACAGCCACCCGCTGACAACAGGGGAACTAGGGGTGATGTCCAGCTGGGAAGCCTGGTTCGGGCTGATCATGTTTGCCATCCAGATCTATTTCGATTTCTCCGGTTACTCAGATATGGCAATAGGTCTTGGCCGGATATTCGGATTTCATTTCCGGGAGAACTTCAATTATCCATATATCTCCAAATCCATCAGTGAATTCTGGCGAAGATGGCATATCTCGCTGGGAAGTATTTTCAGGGATTATGTTTACATCCCACTGGGAGGTAATAAAAAACATGTCTATTTCAACCTTTTCGTGGTATGGTTCCTGACAGGTATGTGGCACGGCGCCAGTTGGAATTTTATTTTATGGGGCTTATACTTTTTCATATTTATTGCTATAGAGAAGGCTTTTTTGCAAAAATGGTTAGACAAATCACCCGCTGCTGTAGCTCACATCTATGCTTTAGTTATTATCGTCCCGGGCTGGGTCATCTTCTACTTCACGGACACGGCAATGCTGGGTGCTTACGTACAGAAACTATTCTCCTTCAAAGGCAGCGAAGCAGGGAACAGTGACCTTATGAATACGATCACAACACATTTATACTGGCTGATCATTGCCATCATACTGTGTATGCCCGTATACCATAAGGTAAAAGCATGGGTCGACAAGCGGGTAACCCGTGTGACAATTTTCGATACAGTAACGATAGGTTTCAATCTATTCTTATTGTTCATTTGTACAGCACAACTTGTTGGTAAAAGTTATAATCCGTTTATCTACTTCCGGTTCTGACCGGTAAAAACTGGAGGAAAGATTATGAGCGAAACAACAAACAAAAAGATTCACCTGGCGAATGTGATCATCTTCTGCAGCCTATTAGTGGTTGGAGCGGTTGCCTCTTTGGCCATGAAGAAAAAGGGTGTTTCGGTAATGGAGAACCGAAAGTTGGCTGATTTCCCAACTTATTCCGATAGTACATTCTGGAAAGGAAAATATTTCAGACAGATCAATGCATGGTATGCTGATAATTTTCCATTCCGCGATTATTGGATCAGTACTTCGGAGAAATTCCGCAACCATCTTGGTTTCCAGTCCAGTGACATAAAAATGTATACCAATACCAATGACGCGGAAGCCAACGAAACAACCGATACAACCAAAAAACATGACCCTATAAACGACGGACCTTTACCGGATGATGGCGTTACCGGTGAAAAAAAGAAGGGAGTGTTCGTGTTCAAGAACATGGCATTTGAGATTTTTGGCGGCGGGCCTGCTATAGGAAAAAGTTATGCCGATGTGATCAATTCATATAACCGGGCATTGAAGCCAGGCATACAGGTCTATAACCTTATCATCCCGGTGCATCTTGAATTTGAACTGACGGAGAAATATGCCAAGCTTCAAAAACCGAATCGTCCTGCCATCGAGAACATTTATAATTCGGAGGATTCCAATATAAAAAAGGTATGGGCCATCGATGAGATGAGGAAACACCGTGATGAATATATTTATTTCAACACGGATCATCACTGGACAAGTCTCGGAGCGTACTATGCTTATCGTGCATTTTGTACAACAGCAGGATTGACACCGGTTTCATTGGATACGGTCGCATCAAAAGTAAAACCATCCTTCCTGGGCTCCTTGTATCGACTCACCCGTGACCCGAGCCTGGAAAGCAACCCGGATTCTGTTCGCTATTATCTTTTCAAAGATTCTGTGAATTTTTATATCGGTGATGCAACGATCGGGCATTGGACCAAATCAAAAATGTACAGTGAAGGCGCAAAGGGAACCAGCAGCTATTTGGTATTCTTGCAAGGAGATCTCCCTACTGTAAAAATGGAAACACAACATAAGAACGGAAGAAGGATCGCCATAGTAAAAGAATCGTATGGAAATGCTTTTGCCCCTTTCCTGATCAATAACTATGAAAAAGTGGTAGTCGTGGATCAGCGTTATTACACGGGCGACTTTATTGCCATGCTGAAAGCAGAAGGCATCAATGAATTGCTATTCCTAAATAATATTTTTGCAGCACATACTCCCTTTCATATCGATAAGATAAAAGGGCTGAAAAAGTAGTTTTTTGTTTATGGTTTATAGTTTATAGTTTATAGTTATAGAACCCTAAAGCATGAAATACTTCCATGGAAACACAGACCCGGAGATGACAAGACTATAAACTTTATACAAATTTTTCAATGAAATCCTTCTGCTTTTTACTGGCTTGTGTAGTAGTGGTTACCAGTTGTAACAATTCTTCTAAAAAAGGAAAGGAGAGCAGCATAGATACTGTTGCTAAACTGGTTGTAAAAAAAGAGGCGCCTGTTCCGGAGCGGGTATTACCCGATGACGGGCAGGTGGGCGTAAAAAAAGGAGCCGTTTTTATTTTCAAAAACAGGGGTTTTGAATTATTCAGTGGCGGCGCCAGCATGGGCAAAGCTTATGCTGAGGTGATCAATCAATACAGCCGTTTAAAGATTCCCGGTCTTAAGATCTATAACCTGATCGTTCCGAATGGGTTTGAATTTGAGGTAACAGAGCCTTATAAG
>JANMKG010000172.1:0-2055 GCA_031371915.1 Chitinophagaceae bacterium
ATATTCTGCCAGGAATTTTTCCAGTTTCTGAAAAGCGATATCATTGAAATTTCGTTCGAACCCGCCGATTCGGCCCATATTGGTCGTGAGTCTTGCACCGCATACTTCCTCGTATATCTCGTAAATGAGTTCACGGTATTGCATCACATAAAGAAAGCCCGTGTAGGCACCTGCATCCACTCCTACGATCGAGTTGCAAATAAGATGATCGGATATCCGGGCCAGTTCCATGATGATCACCCGGAGGTAATCCACTCTTTTCGGCGTCTTTACACCCAGTAATTTTTCACAGGTAAGATGCCAGCCCATATTATTGATCGGTGAAGAGCAATAATTCATCCGGTCTGTAAGCGTAGTGATCTGGTAAAGCGGTCTTCGTTCAGCTATTTTTTCAAATGCCCGATGGATATAGCCAATGGTTTGTTCGGTGGAGACAATACGCTCTCCGTCCAGTTCCAGGATATTCTGCATCACACCATGCGTGGCCGGGTGAGTGGGTCCCAGGTTCAGCATGGTGGTCGTTTTCTCGATACTTCCTTCCGGTAATTTGATATGTTGGTCTGACATGCCCCTATCCCCTAAAGGGGAATTTTATTTTTTTTCAAACTTCATTTATATAATAGGTCTTCCAGTTTCATCGGGTTTATCGGCTTCCGCGGTTACCGACTTCCGGTTATCTGCTTCGTTGGTATCCGTACCATAGCCGGTAGTCCCGCCTCTTCCAAACATTTCATCATCCTTATCGATCCTGCTCTGGTCTTCGAGAGGAAACTCTTTCCGCATCGGGAAATAATCCATCTTATCCACGTTCAATATTCTTTTCAGGTTCGGATGACCTACAAAGTTGACCCCGTAAAAATCATAAGTCTCTCTTTCCATCCAGTTGGCCGCGGAGAATAACCCCGTGGCTGTGTAAATATCCGGCTGGTTGATATCCGTAAACACTTTGAAACGTATCCGCACATTCGCTTCCAGGTTATGCAGATGATAAACAACAGCAAGTTCCCTTCCTTTGTAAGCGGGATAATGAACGCCACAGAGGTCCGTCATAAAACGGAATTTCAACGCTTCTTCGTCAAATAAAAAATTAAGCACTTTCAGGTTCAGCTCTTTGGGTGCTTCAAAAGTCAGCATACCATAAGGTTCTTCGAAACCGCTTACCTGTTCGGGGAATTTCTCCGTTAAACGTTGCCTGATATATTCATTTGTCAACATGAAGCCTTGACTTTAGCTCTTAGCCATTAGCTGTTAGCTATTAGCCATAAGAACCTCTTTAATTAATAGTTGTTTATTTCTTCCTAAAAGCTAATAGCTTCCTTCGCTTTGCTCAGGATGACGGCTAATAGCCTTACTGTATCCCGTAACTTTCCAATAACCCTTTGTATTGCTCTCCATTTCTTCTACGCAGGCTCTCTTTCCCTACAAGGTCCTGCACCCGCATCACTCCATCAATAATCGCTTCCGGGCGTGGCGGGCAACCGGGCACATATACATCTACCGGTACCACCTGGTCAATCCCCTGTAACACGCTGTAAGTATCGAAGATCCCTCCACTGCTGGCACAGGCTCCAACGGCTATCACCCAGCGGGGTTCTGCCATCTGCAGGTAAACCTGTTTGACAACAGGTCCCATTTTCTTAGCAATAGTGCCCATTACCATCAGGAGGTCGCACTGTCGCGGAGAAAACCCCACTCTTTCCGAACCAAATCTTGCGAGGTCATAATGTGAACCCATGGTAGCCATGAATTCAATACCGCAGCAGGAAGTAGCAAAGGGAAGCGGCCAGATTGAATTTTTCCTGGCAAGACCAATAATATTGTTCAGTTTGGTCGCAAAAAACCCTTCGCCCATACTGCCTTCCGGCATCTCAGCCATGCTGATATCAGCCTCCAGCGGTTTTTTAATAAGATTATATGATACCGGACGAGCCATTTTAATTAAGAATTTAGAATTAATAATTAATAATTATTCAGGGTCTGATAACTGATAATACTATGCCGAAGTTCAAGTAATTATTAATTATTAATTTTTAATTATTCATTACTAATCTTCCC
>JANMKG010000173.1:0-2003 GCA_031371915.1 Chitinophagaceae bacterium
AGTTTTGCACCTGAAAGCCGAAGTAAATGTTCCCGGACCCGTCGGACGTGATCGGCGTGCTGATCCGCACGTTGGCGTCGAAATTCGTCTTGTTAGCCAGATAGGTGCCCAGGTCGCCCGCATCCCCCCCGGCCCCGAGGAAGGAGAGCTGGGTGGGCGTCACCGACCCGGCCGCGTCGAGGTTGCCGCGGGTGTAGATCGTTCCCCCGGCCCCGGCGTAGTACAGGGTGTTGCCCGGCGCGATGGTGGGCGAGTAACTCGGCGTCCAGCCGTGGACCGGGAGGGCGTAGTCGGTGGTTTGGGTCCACAACAGGGCCCCGTCGGTGCCCGCGCGTCCTTCCAGTCGGAACCCGTCGGTCGCTCCCGTTTTCACCGGGACGACGACCGTGTTGTTCGCCGTGATGACCGGCGAACCGTAGTGGGCGAGCAGGTCGTTGCCCGTGTACTGGGGGTTCAGGTCGACCGCGGTTTGCCAGCGGATGCCTTGCAGCGATTGCGAGGCGATCGGCGAGACCGCGGTGTGCTGGGCATTTCCGGCGTAATTGCTCCACGCGGCCGTTTGGGCGAGAACCAGCGCGGGGTAAAGGAGAGCGGCGAGCGTGCCGATCAGGGGTCGGTGCATGGGCAACCTCGGTGCCCCGAGCGAGCCACCGGGTGCCCAGGGGTGGTCCGGCCGGCGACGGCATCGCAGCTGAGTCGCGACCAGTGTCGGTTCGGGACCACTGGAGGTCAAGCGGGATTCCCACCCCGGAATGGCAGGATGGCCGTCTGTTTGTTGATTGATGTCGTCTCGGGACGGGGTAAGTAGTCCGGCTTGTGGCCCTTGACGGGAGGCGGTGCGACGCGGTCAGAGTTTCACGAACAACCGCCGACGGTACAGCCAGTAGAGGGCTGACCACGCGGCGAGCGCGAACAACCCGCGCTGGAAGATCGGAAAGCCGATCGGCCCGAGCGGGTCGACCAGCCATGCCACCCACGCTTGACTTAAACTGCGGAACCATCCCCCGAACGCGTTGCCGATCACGTAGGCGGCGATCGAATTCATCCCCACCACCACGAGCGGGAACCCCCACCGCTTCCACCCGACCACGTCGATGAGCCAGTAGAACGCGGCGAGTACGAGGGTCGTCCACCCGGCCGAGTAGACGGCGAAGCTGGGCGTCCAGATCCGCTTGACGAGTGGCATCACCGGGCTCATGGCGAGGCCGACAAGGATGGCGAGCAGCCCGGCGACCGCCAGGCCCAAGGTCGTCCGCTGTGGCGACCGGGAGGTCAGAACCCATTGTCCGGCCATCACCCCGAAGATCATGTTGGCCGTGGCGGGAATGGCGTTCAGCCCGACGTAGTTCCCCGTGTAGTTCCGGCCGATCATCCAGCGGTCGAACGCCTTGCCGAGGTTCTCACCCCCCATCGCCCACGGCCCGTCCGGGCCGTTCCACGGGTTGGACACCCAGACCACCGAGTAGCCGATCAGAATGATCCCAGCAAGGCCCCCTTGGACCAACAGAGTTCGCCCGAGGACGAAGAACGTCAACACGTACCCGACGGCGATCTGCTGGAGCACGCGGATGAACCCGAAGCTCCACGTCGTCGCTCCGAAGTTGTCGAGGAGGACGCCCACGAGGGTCAAGCTCATCGCCCGGATCAGGACGTGGCCGAACTGCTTCGCCCGCGACTCACCCCGGCTCGACCGGACGGCGAACGCGAACGGCATGGCTACGCCGACGATAAACATGAACGCCGGCTGGATCAGGTCCCAATAGACACACCCCTCCCACTCGGCGTGTTCGTTCTGAACGGACAGCCAGTGCCACCCCGGCCGGTCTTTGAGCGGGCGGAACAACCCGCCGCACAGTAGCGTCAGCATGATCAGCCCGCGGTAGGCGTCGAGCGAGACCAAACGGGGGGTTGGGCCGGGCGGCATGGGTGATTTGCTCCAGAGCCATTCGTGAACGAGTTTGGTGGTGAGTGGGGCCGTCCCTGTTTCCGCCGGTCCCGTCTCG
>JANMKG010000169.1:0-7785 GCA_031371915.1 Chitinophagaceae bacterium
GCACTAAAAACGCGAATAAAGATGGCAAGATCAATTGCATTTCGGGATGCCCTTCGAGAGGCAATGAACGAGGAAATGAGAAGGGATGACCGGGTTTACCTTATGGGTGAAGAAGTGGCCGAATACAATGGAGCTTACAAAGTAAGCCAGGGGATGCTGGCTGAATTCGGGCCCCGCAGGGTAATCGATACACCTATTTCTGAACTCGGTTTTACTGCCGTGGGAGTAGGCTCCGCGCAAAATGGTCTTCGTCCCATCGTTGAGTTCATGACCTGGAATTTCGCCGTTTTAGCCTTAGATCAAATTCTTAATACAGCTTCTAAGATGCTGGCAATGAGTGGCGGACAAATTTCCTGCCCGATTGTTTTCCGGGGAGGTAACGGATCTGCCGGTCAGCTGGGTGCCCAGCACTCTACAGCCTTTGAATCATTATATGCAAATATCCCGGGGATAAAAGTGGTTTCTCCCAGTAACGGTTATGATGCCAAGGGATTGCTGAAACAGGCGATCCGCTACGAAGAGGACCCCGTTATGTTCATGGAAAGTGAACAGATGTATGGTGATAAAAGCGAAATTCCGGAGGAAGAATATTATATCGAACTGGGAAAAGCGGATATCAAAAGACCCGGCCGGGATGTCACGATCGTTTCCTTTAATAAGATGATGAAAGTAGCGCTGGGCGCTGCCGCTGAACTGGATAAAGAAGGTATTAGCGCCGAGGTCATTGACCTGCGCACGATCCGCCCGCTTGACTGGATGACGATCCTGGAAAGCGTTAAGAAGACCAACAGGCTGGTGATAGTTGAGGAACAATGGCCTTTTGCTTCCATTTCTTCCGAGATCACTTACCGTATCCAGAAAGAAGGATTTGACTACCTCGATGCACCGATACGCCGGATCACCGCTGCCGATGCTCCCCTGCACTATGCCCCTAACCTGGTAGCAGCAGCATTACCTGATGTCTCAAGAACAGTAAAACTGGTAAAGGAAGTATTGTACCAGCAAAAATGATCTGTGCTATAAAAAGCAACCCGATCCTTAGTTTTTTGCAGGACAAAATAATTTTTCAGCGTAATTAACTGCTGTGGAGAATAATTTTTCGTTTAATGTTAAACGTTTTGATTTTTTCTTCGCATCTTTACCTCGGTTTTTCATAGGATATTGGATTTTAAAACGAGGCTGGGTTTCTACCCGGCCTCTATTTTTTTGACAGCTCCCGTCTTCATTGTTCTTGCCCTATTCTTCTTCAAATCAAGTACTTTTATACCCCTAAATGAATTCCTGATGGCAGATATACTCATCATAGACGATGAAAAAGCGATCCGTAAGACGTTGACCGAAATCTTATCCTTTGAAGGGTATAAGATCGACGAAGCCTCCGACGGGGAAGAGGGTCTTAAAAAGTTCAAGGAAAAGGCCTATGACCTGGTCTTATGCGATATCAAAATGCCCAAACTCGACGGTATTGAATTTTTACAGAAAGCCGGGGAGGCAAACCCCGATATACCCATAATAATGATATCGGGACATGGTAATATCGAAACTGCTGTGGAAGCCGTGAAAAAAGGCGCCTATGATTATATTTCCAAACCACCCGACCTGAACCGCCTGCTTATCACGATCCGCAACGCGATGGATAAAAGCAGCCTGGTTACCGAAACAAAAGTGTTGAAAAGAAGGGTCAGCAAAGTGCAGGAAATGATCGGGGAGTCATCGCCTATTCAAAAAATAAAAGAGACGATCGAAAAGGTCGCGCCTACCGATGCCCGGATATTGATCACCGGGGATAACGGGGTGGGTAAGGAGCTGGTAGCAAGATGGGTGCATGAAAAAAGTAACCGTGCCAATGGCCCGATGGTAGAAGTGAACTGCGCGGCGATCCCTACTGAACTGATCGAAAGCGAATTGTTTGGCCACGAAAAAGGTTCTTTTACTTCCGCCATCAAACAACGCATCGGGAAGTTTGAATCGGCCAACGGTGGCACGCTGTTCCTCGACGAGATCGGGGATATGAGTGCGAACGCGCAGGCCAAAGTACTCCGGGCTTTGCAGGAAGGAAAGATCACCCGGGTAGGGGCTGACAAAGATATTTCCGTGGATGTAAGAGTGATCGCTGCCACGAACAAGGACCTGCTGAAAGAAGTAGAGACAAAGAATTTCAGGCTTGACCTTTACCACCGGTTGAGTGTGATCCTTATTCATGTTCCTTCCCTTAATGAACGCCGGGATGATATTCCTCTTCTCGTGGACCAGTTCCTCGATGATATCTGCTCAGATTATGGCATTGCCAGAAAAGATATTGGTACCGACGCGATCAAATTATTACAGCAATACAACTGGACGGGTAATATCCGTGAGTTAAGGAACGTAGTGGAGAGGCTTGTCATTCTTTCCGGTAAATCCATTACACTGGAAGATGTGAACAGTTATGTGATGCCTAAGTAACCGATCCTCTTTCTTTCGCAAGCGCGATCATTTCCTCCAAAGAACCAAGAACCTTTAAATTGGATGGATGATCTTTCAGAGAGCCGGTGACCGGGCCGGATACCATTATTGTTTTCTCCGGGAATTGCTTTGACAAAGAAAGAATGTAATCATCAAGACAGGTATCATTGAGTAAGGTAATGATATGAGCATAGAGACAGCTCACGTGATGATATTGCATATAGTATTGCAGGCTTTCCATAGATACATTAGCCCCAAAATAAACTGTCCGGTTCCTGTATTTCCTGAAAAAATAATTAGCAGTGAGTAAAGGGATCTCGTGGAACTCCCCGACAGGTGCAAAAATAAGTACAGGTGGCTGGCTGCAGTCCACCAGTTCAAGTCCATCAGTGGCCAGGATGATCATCTTCCTGATAATATTACTGACGAAATGCTCCTGCGCGGGGATCACATGATTGGTCATCCACAACATTCCGATCCTCTGAAGGAAGGGATAGAACACCTCTTTGATACTTTTCTCCAGGCCGATGCGTAGGACAAGGCAATTGACGATCTTCTCAAATTTTTCCTCATCAAATTCAAGACCCGCTTCTATCAGCTGGTGAATGAATAGTGTATGATCACCTTCCTTTACACAAGATTGTTCTACCAGTTCATGGATCTGCGTCGCCCCAAGTTCTGCTATGCGGGATATCTTATGACCTTTATGGTACAAAAAGGAGATGCGGAGCAGTTCCCTGAGATCATCATTATCGTAGAACCGGTGGCGGCTCTCTTTCCTTTTGGGAGTAAAAAGATTGTATCGTTGCTCCCAGATGCGCAATGTATGGGCCTTAATGCCACAAAGATTTTCTATATCCCGGATAGTAAATTGATTCATACGATAACTCCTGTAAATTATCATTAATTCCCCGCAAAACCCCGCAGCACTTTAGCAAAACTTTGAATATTAAAATTTTGACACGCAAATAATTATAATACTTTTGTCGGTTATAAAGTACAGCTAATGCCCCTATACCATATTTTCATTGTTTACCTGATCAGTACCCTGATCGTTTTTCTTCCTTCGGTTGGCTTTGCCAAACTATTTGTCAAGGCCGGCGTGCCCGCCTGGAAAGCCTATGTTCCTTTCTATAACACCTGGGTAATGCAAGAATTGACCCACCGGCCAAAACATTGGGTATTCTGGCAATTTATCCCGGTGGTGGGATGGTTCATCAGCCCCGGTATCTTTATTGAATTCGCCAAAGTGTTTGGCAAATTTGGGTTGGGAAATCATACCGCTGCTTCGCTGCTGGCCCCTGTTTACTTCCCTTACCTGGCTTATAAAGAGGATCCCAAATATATAGGACCCGAAGCCGTTAAAAAGCATAAGAAGCCAGGCTGGAGAGAATGGGTGGACGCGGCCATTTTTGCTGTGGTGGCAGCCACACTTATCCGCACTTTTGTTTTTGAGGCCTATACGATCCCCTCACCTTCGATGGAAAAAACCCTGATGGTCAGGGATTTCCTGTTTGTAAGCAAACTCAGTTACGGTCCCCGTATTCCCAATACTCCCTTATCAGTTCCCTTTGTTCATAATTACTTACCCGGCAGTACCCGCAAATCGTATTCAGAAGCGATCAGGATACCATATACCCGCTGGTTTGCATCTATGCCTAAGAGAGGCGATGTGGTCGTGTTCAATTTCCCGGAAGGAGATACGGTCATCAATAAAGATGATTACCAGTCCAAGCACCCTTTTTACCAGTTATGCCGTGAATTGGGTAACGGCGATATGGACAAGGGTCGTAAAATAATATTGAACGATCCCGATCAATACCCTCTCGCCATTCACCCAGTTGACAAATCGGATAATTATATCAAGCGCTGTATTGCGATTGCTGGCGATACGCTGCAGATCATCAACAGCGAGGTCTATGTCAATAATAAAAAGAGCGAATTACCTCTTTATTCACAAAATGATTACGATGTGGAATCCAACCAGGCGCTGGATGCAGATTTCGCGAAAAGCGAGTTCGACGTGGATATTTTCAATCCACAGGAAAGCATTGCCCTGGGCGGTAATAAATACCGGATGATCCTTACCGCCAAAGCGGTTACTAAAATGAAAACATCTGCTGTCATTAAAACAGTTACCCCTTCGCTTGACAGCAGCACGGCGGCATATAATCCTTTATTTGAGAATTATGTCTGGGCCAATAAATGGAGCACGGACAATTATGGTAAGATATGGATCCCCGCAAAAGGGGCAAGGCTGGAACTGACTCCCGAGAATTATGCTATTTACGAAAGACCGATCCGCGTATACGAGCGGAATGATTTCTATATGAAAGAGGGAAAATTCTACCTCAACGGGAAAGAAGTAACTGATTACACCTTTAAAATGAATTATTACTGGATGATGGGCGATAACCGGCACCAGTCGCAGGATTCAAGGTTCTGGGGTTTTGTACCCGAAGACCGTATCGTGGGAAAAGCCTGGATGATCTGGTTTAGCTGGGATGGAGGACCCCGATGGAAAAGGTTCTTCAGGATAGTAAAATAATTGTAACTTTCAATGCCCTTGATCTTTTTCAGGGGCATTGTTGTCTTTAAAAGATTCTTTATAAATGAACGAAAATAAATACGAATTCCAGTACGAGGTCTACAATGATATTAGTGAACTGGAAGAAAAGGATGCCTGGCTGCTCACGGAGGCAAGAACGGTGACCGAGCAGGCTTATGCGCCCTATTCGAATTTTCATGTAGGTGCTGTCGCCATCCTTGAGAATGGTGAAGTAGTGGCGGGCACTAACCAGGAGAACGCATCTTATCCCGTAGGCATCTGTGCTGAAAGGGTATTACTCGGTTCCGTGGCGACACTGCATCCCAAAGTTCCCATCAAAACAGTTGCCATCAGTTATAGCAGCAAGGAAACAAAAAGCGATCACCCGATCTCGCCTTGCGGTATGTGCCGCCAGTCATTACTGGAATATGAAACAAGAACCAAAAAACCGATTCGCCTGATATTAAGCGGCCAGGAAGGAAAAGTATTGATCATTAAAACGGCAAGTTTTTTATTGCCGTTTGCGTTCACGAGTGAAGAATTGATATAGTTACTGGTTGCTGGTTACTAGTTACTAGTTCCTGGAAAGGAATATTCCCTACTGCGGTAAATATTCAATCTTTAAGCAACAAGCGACTAATAACCAGTAACCAGTAACCAGAACCTAGAAAAGCGTTTGGACGCCATGCGCCACTTTCGCTTCCAGTTCCAATAACCATTTCTTTCTCCACAGCCCACCTCCATAACCGACTAATTCTTTATTAGAGCCGATCACGCGGTGGCAGGGAATGATGATGGCGATATTATTTTTACCATTGGCACTGGCGACAGCTCTAGTAGCTTTACTATCACCGGTCTTTCTTGCCAGTTCAAGGTAACTGATCGTTTTACCATAAGGAATGGTCATAAGATAATTCCAAACATCCTGCTGGAAAACAGTACCCGTTTGATGCAGGGGTAATTCAAATTGTCTTCGCTCACCGTTAAAATACTGTATCAGCTGTTCAATACAATTGATGAGGAGGGGAGGGAGATGTTTTTTTGTGCCTTCCGGCTTTTGCGTGGTGTCATGGAAACTCACTTCGCTGATAAAATCAGCAGTACCGCTGATCTTCAGCAGGCCTACCGGGGAATGATAATATGTACTGAAAGTTTCCGCCATCATCAGCCGATCTTCCTGCCGTTGGCAACGGGGAGACCGGGATGCAATAAAATTACATCATTGTTGGTATCATAAACGCCCAAAACAAGACATTCACTTGTGAAACCCGCAATTTGTTTGGGTGGGAAATTGATCACCGCGATCACCTGCCGGCCCAGGAGTTCCTCTTTCCGGTAATGAACAGTGATCTGTGCAGAAGATCGTTTGATGCCAGGGGTTTCCCCAAAATCGATGGTGAGTTGATACGCAGGCTTCCGGGCTTTGGGGAAATCATTGACCTCGATAATGGTCCCGACGCGCATATCTATTTTTTCAAAATCATCCCAGGAGATGGTCATCTTGCAATTTTAATGTAAACTTGGTGAAAATTTACAAGAATGACACCTGTAAAAAAAGGAACTACGATCTCAAGGCGCAATTTTGTCCGTAACGCGGCTATTGTTGGCGGCAGTTTTTTTATCCTTCCGCGGCATGTACTTGGGCGGGGTTTTATTGCTCCCAGTGATAAACTAAATATCGCGGGGATCGGCGTGGGAGGAAAAGGCGCAGGAGACCTGGCAGAATTTTCAAAAAGCCCATATGTCAATATCGTGGCTTTATGTGATGTCGATGACCGGGAAGCGAAGTCATCCCGGGAGAAATTTCCGAAAGCAACCTATTACAAGGATTTCAGGGAGATGCTGGCGAAAGAAAAAAACAATATAGATGCTTGTTCCATTTCCACACCTGATAATGTGCATGCCGTAGCTACTCTTGCCGCGATGCAGCTGGGAAAACATGTTTATACACAAAAGCCCCTGACACATGATATCTATGAAGCAAGGATACTGGCACAAGCCGCCTCAAAATATAAAGTGGTCACCCAGATGGGCAACCAGGGTGGTTCAGGAGATGGCGTACGCAAAGCAAAAGAAATGATCGATGCCGGGATGATCGGGAAAGTAACAGAAGCCCATGCCTGGACCAACCGCCCGGTATGGCCCCAGGGTATTCCAACGCCAACCGGCAAATACGATATACCAAAAGAGCTTGACTGGAATTTGTGGCTCGGGCCGGCCAAAGCGATCGAATATAATCCTGCTTATCTGCCATTCAACTGGCGGGGTTGGTGGGCTTTTGGTACCGGTGCCCTGGGTGATATGGCCTGTCATATCATGGACCCTATCTACAGGATATTGCCGATCGATTATCCCAACTCCGCGGAATGCAGTGTAGGCACGGTTTGGAAGGAAATGTGGAATGATACACAAAACCTCGATGCCTGCCCGCCCGCTTCTATTATCCATCTAAATTACCCGAGAAAAGATGGAAAAGGAGATATTAAAATATCCTGGCATGACGGCGGTCTATTACCAGAAAGGCCGGACGAATTACTCCCCGGCGAAGCTTTTGGCAATTGGGATGGGGGTGTACTTTTTATCGGCAGCCAGGGAAAATTATTACTGGATTGTTATGGAGAGAATCCAAGGTTGTTACCTACCCAGTTGATGCAGGAAAAGACAATGCCAAAAGAAACGATCAAACGGGTTCCCGAAGGACATTACCTGCAATGGGTAAATGCCTGTATTGCCGGGTATGGGAAAGGAGTAACGACTTCGCCCTTTGAATATGCAGGGCCATTCACCGAAAG
>JANMKG010000199.1:0-3912 GCA_031371915.1 Chitinophagaceae bacterium
AAGCAGCAATAGCAGCGGAAGAGTGGCCGGGCATTTCAATTTCAGGGATAATAGTGATATAACGTGCAGCAGCATACTTAACGATATCTTTTATTTGTTCCTGCGTGTAAAAGCCACCGTACCTGATACCGTCATTACCGGTGCCCGGGTAGCGACCAATGATAGTACCGTTCCTCCAGGCGCCCACTTCAGTAAGTTTTGGGTATTTTTTTATTTCGATACGCCAGCCCTGGTCTTCCGTAAGATGCCAGTGGAAATAATTTATTTTATGCAGGGCGATATAATCAATGTATTTTTTTACAAAATCAACCGGCAGGAAATGACGTCCCACATCAAGGTGAAGACCACGGTAAGCAAAACGGGGGGCATCTTCGATCGATACATAGGGTATAGCCAACTTGTTTGACCGCATTTTTAACCGGGCATCCGGGACGGGCAGTAATTGTATCAGGGTCTGGATACCGTAGAAAACCCCATCCTCGTTATCTCCGGCGATATAGACACCATTCGCATCGACTTTGAAATGGTAGGCGCCGGCCACTTCATTGTCCAGTCTTTCAAAATTCAGCCGGATGGCATTTTTGCTCGTGCTGTTCTTTACCACTTTCAATTTGAATAGATAAAATCGTTGAAGGTATTCATTAAAGAAATTCACTGCATTCGTCATGTTGCTTCCTTCCAGTACAATTTGTGTGGCTGGAGTAACCGTAAAGCTGGCAGCTATCTTTGGCTGCTTGACCGATCCGGGCTGTGGTATGATAGTGATCGTTTGTGCTGTTGCCATAAGAACTGGCAGTACAAACAGTAGAGAGACCGTTATTTTTCGCATGGAAGTAATTTTGAAGGTTTAAATTTACTGAATCTAGGTTCACATCATATTTTTAGTTTATGGAAACAAATGAAGCTGTTATCAGCAAATTCTATACAGCCTTCCAGCGACTGGATGACCAAACTATGAATAGCTGCTATAGCGACGATATCGTATTCAACGACCCAGTTTTCGGGATACTAAGAGGAGAGGAGGCCACCGCCATGTGGGAAATGCTTTGTAAAAATGCCAAAGATTTTTCCCTTAGTTTTTCCAATATACAATTGCTGGATGAAGAATATGCTACCTGCAACTGGACCGCGACCTATACCTTTTCCAAAACAGGAAGAAAAGTGGTTAACAATATCAAGGCGTATATGAAACTAAAGGAGGGAAAGATCATTGAACACAGCGATGCGTTTAAGATAAGCGCCTGGGCGTCGCAGGCACTCGGTTTCAAAGGAACGCTATTGGGCTGGACAGGATTTATGAAGAGAAAGATCCAGGATAATGCGAGGAAGAATTTGGTGAAGTATATTGAAGCAAAGAGAAAATAAGATAATAGATGATAACTAATAGATAATAGTTCTTTTAATTCCTGCATTTAATTAGCTACAGAAAATTCTTTTTTCATATGAACACAAACCTGTAGTGAGTGTTCTGCTATAAAGCATTATTATTTATTATCTATTAATTATTATCTGGCACCTATCAGTTATTATCCAGAACTCCGAATTTCCCTGCATTCACATCCCTGATCGCCTGCTGCAGTTCCTCCGTTGTGTTCATCAGGAAAGGTCCGTATTGGGCGATAGGTTCATCGATCGGTTCGCCGGATAAGATCAGTACCACGGCATTATCTGTTGCGGCAAGAGAAATCATTTCACCATCATTTTTGAACAAGACAAAATGATCGGCTGCAACTGCTTCATCATTGACCTTTATATTGCCTTCGATCACCAGCAGGCCCGTGTTGTAGTGAGAAGGGAAGTTTAGATCAGCAATGGCTCCTTTCTTCAATCTTGCATTATAGACATGCAGGGGAGTAAAAGTAGAAGCGGGACCTTTTGTTTCCCTGAATTCACCTGCTATCACTTCGATTACACTTTTGTTATCTCCCAGCAGATGCTTTCCCATCATGGAGTGTGTGATCTCCTGGTATTTGGGCGGTGTCATTTTATATTTCGCCGGCAGGTTCACCCATAATTGCACCATCTGGAAAAGCCCGCCCGCTTTGCTGAATGATTCTTCATGGTATTCTTTGTGGAGCAGGCCGGAAGCAGCCGTCATCCATTGCACATCACCTTCGCCAATAATTCCGCTGTTACCGGCACTGTCGTGGTGGGCAATACGTCCATGATAAGCGATCGTAACGGTTTCAAATCCACGGTGCGGGTGCACATCTACGCCCCTGGGTTTGTCGCTGGGGGGAAATTCTACTTTGGAATTATAATCCATCAAAAAGAAGGGACTCATTCTTTTTTTATCAATCCTTCCGCCCGGAAAAAATCCATGTACCCGGAAACCGTCACCCACCATATGTGGAGCGGGAGGAGCTATGATGGCTTCAATTGATTTCTTTGAATTTGTCATTTGTTTTTTTTTTACCACATAGGAACATAGAGAACAATAGCTAGCACATAGGTCTATGTGAATTCCTAATGTTTCTATGTGCCGCAGCCTGCTCCGACAAAGGAGGAGTGGTTCAAGAATATTTTCATAAATTATAAAGGAACTTCCATCAATAATATCTCTGCATTAGAATCCGCTTTGATATCCAGTGTTTCCGCTTCACTGATCGCTAATCCATCCCGCCTGTTCAATTGCTGCCCGTTGATGGTGACGTCACCTTCGATCACAAACGCATAAACGCCGTTACCTTGCTTATTCAATTTGTAAGAACTGGCAAAGTCTTTATCGAGTTTACCCAAACTGAACCAGGCATCCTGATGGATCTGTACACCGCCATCGTCTGTCCCGAGAGGTGATACGACCGTCAGTAATTGATTATGCTTGTCGGCATCGGCGAAACTTTTCTGGTCATACCGGGGTGTTACATTTCGTTTATTTGGGAAAACCCAGACCTGGAAGAATTTTACTTCTTTATCCTTATTCTTATTTTTTTCCCCGTGCTGGATGCCCGTGCCGGCACTCATCGCCTGTACATCACCCTGGCGGATCACCTGGGAATTCCCCATATCATCTTTATGCTCCAGGTCACCGGATGTGGGAATGGAAATGATCTCCATGTTATCATGCGGGTGGGTGCCAAAGCCCATACCACCGGCTACTGTATCATCATTCAAAACTCTTAAGGCACCAAAATGAACTCTTTCGGGATTATGGTAACCACCGAAACTAAAACTGTGATAAGAATCAAGCCAGCCATGATTTGCATGACCGCGTGTATTTGCTTTATGAAGAATCGTCTTCATATAAAACTCCTTTTTATATTTTAGTTAGAATAAATAACTTTTCAAACCTCCCTTTAGGGAATAGGAAAATCTCATTTTGCAAGACTTTCCACAGGGGTCTCAACGACCTTTTCCGCCAGCCACAAAAACTCCGTCACAAAATTATGCACCGAATTCTGGAAGCCTTCATCGAGCAGGTCGCCGTCGGGACTGAACTTTTTATCAACTGCCGGGGTGATCAGCATGTAGGGAGATGTGACACCAAACAAAGCCGGTATAAGCAGCAACAATTGTTGTGAAGCCCTTATACCACCCATCGCACCCGGCGAGGCTGTTGCGATACCAAAAGGTTTATGATGACGCTTGGGAAAATGATCAAGCAGGTTCTTCAGGGCTGGGGAGTAGCCACCGTTGTATTCCGGTGTTACCAGTATATAAGCATCCGCGTTAAAGATCCTTTGGGCCAGTGGTTTAAATTCAACCGGTGCTTTATCGGCAGATACCCAAACTGACTGAACGACCGGTACATTCCAGTCTTTCATATCAATGATGTCCACTTCATGGTTGCTGTTTTGGGCAAACCAGTTTTTGAGGTGTAAGGCCACACGGCGGGTAAGACTGTTGATCCTGGGACTGCCTGAGATTATTTCGATTTTCATTTTTTTGTTTTAGAGCACAAAGATAACTAAT
>JANMKG010000208.1:0-3558 GCA_031371915.1 Chitinophagaceae bacterium
GCCAGCATGCCAGGAATGACAATTCCGGTGGAAATATGCCGGTGGCGAGCTATTTTGACTACGGGGATAGTGGTGTTCAGTCAGCCGGTATAAAAATGATCCCTGTTACAACACCGGTGGGGGTTTTTAAGGTTTGGACAAAACGTTTTGGTAATAACCCGCGTATCAAGATATTATTGCTGCATGGCGGCCCGGCAATGACACATGAATACATGGAATGTTTCGAAAGTTTTTTCCCAAAGGAGGGATTTGAATTTTATGAATATGATCAGCTTGGATCTTATTACAGCGATCAGCCCAAAGACAGCAGCCTCTGGACAACAGAACGTTTCGTGGAAGAAGTGGAACAGGTTCGCAAAGCGATCGGCGCCGACTACACTAACTTTTATGTGCTGGGAAATTCATGGGGTGGGATACTGGCGATGGAATATGCATTGAAATACCAAAAAAATATAAAGGCATTGATGGTAGCCAATATGGTAGCGAGTGCACCGGAGTATGGTAAATATGCTGGGGAAGTGCTGGCGCCACAGTTCGACCCGGCAGTATTGAAGGAAATAAAAACGATCGAAGCAAGCGGTGACTTTTCGAACCCGAGGTATATGGAATTACTGATCCCTAATTTTTATCACCAGCATTTATGCAGGCTGGTTGAATGGCCTGATGGATTTAACCGGGCATTGAAACATGTGAATGGGGAGATATATACGATGATGCAAGGGCCTTCCGAGTTTGGTATATCAGGCCGGTTAGCTCACTGGGACATTAAAAACCGCTTAAAGGAGATAAAAGTACCCACGTTGATGATAGGAGCGAAGTACGATACGATGGACCCCAAAGCCATGGAAGAGCAGAGCAAACTGGTACAGCATGGCCGGTATCTCTATTGCCCCCATGGAAGTCACCTTTCCATGTGGGACGACCAGCAGGTGTTTATGAATGGTGTGATAAAGTTTATCAAAGATGTGGATGGGGGGAAATTTTGAAAAGGGATACTAAGAGAGGAACTTGTCGGTGTAGAAATAAAGTATATGGATCAGGGAAATAATTAACCACTATCCCGACTTTTGCAATGTAAAATGGGTGGAAGAAGTTTTATTGACAAGCTGTTAATGTCATCGAATTATTAAAGTTCACTGCATTGATATCGCTGATATAGGCTGTAGTGTCGCCCAGCCCGCCTTCTTTGAAACCTTCCACGGCTGACTGGTCCTTAAATTTGAAGGCGACCTGTCTTACCGACCGTATTCCTTCGGACATGAAACTATAGTTGGCGAGCAGGATATCATCTTTCATAAGACCCTTCAGGGTACCAGTGTTCCTGTCTTTCCCATTGAGGTGGTATAAAAGCGTTCCCGTTACTGCATCCCCTTTCCGGGTGAGGTTTAATATAATAGTATCCCCTTTTAAAACGTAGCTGTAGCAACTTTGAGAAAGAGGGGGTTGAAAAATCTCAGCAGGCGGGGTAACCAGTGTTTCATTTTTCTTCCCTGTTGAATGGCAGGAAAGAAACAAGTTGAGGAAAAAAAGACCCGTAATTAATTTTAACAGCATGCCTCCTAAGGATACAAAATCCCGGCCAGAACTTTACAATCCTGCCAAATACTGGCTATTGATATATTTCGCTACATCCGACAGGTTCTTTGTTTTTTCAAAGACAGCCAATTGACGATCGGCACCCGTTCCATTTTCCAGCATTTTGTGTACATGAGCTATACGATGACGACTGCCCAAATGATCCAGGACAGGATCAAGGAAGTCAAGTAATTCATAGATCAGTGCCCTTGTATTCACTTCTTCTTCTTTTCCAAAATCAATCAGGTGTCCGTCCACACCATAGCGGCTCGCCCGCCATTTATTTTCGTTAAGCAATGCTCTTGAATATTGTATATAGTTCAGGTTCTTTGAACGAAGCATATAGATCCTTGCACAGATGGCCTGGAAAAGCGCCGCGATAGTCGTTGTTTCGTCCACGGTCATCGGCACATCGCAGATCCTGAATTCTACGGTGTTAAAGAAAGGATGTACCCGGAGGTCCCACCAGATCTTCTTCGCATTGTCGATACAATTGGTTTTGATCAGCAGCTTCACATAATTATCATAAGCTTCGATGCTGTCAAAACTATCCGGGATACCGGTGCGGGGAAATTTATCAAAAACTTTGGTGCGGAAAGATTTATATCCCGTCATCCTCCCTTCCCAGAAAGGGGAGTTGGTACTAAGAGCGAATACATGGGGTAAAAAATAACGGGTGCTGTTGGCAATATGGTTGGCCAGTTCACGGTTTTCCATACCTACATGCACATGCAGGCCAAAGATCAGGTTGCTCCGGGCAGCTTCCTGTAGCTCGTTGACTATTTCACTATAACGGATATGATCGGTGATCAACTGGCTTTCCCAGTGACTAAAAGGATGTGTACCCGAAGCGCCCATAGCAAAACCGAGACTCCCGGCGATCCCGGAGATGGTCTTGCGTAACATGGCCACATCCGTATAAGCTTCATCGATATCCGCACAGATATCCGTACCGACTTCCACTACGGCCTGGTGCATCTCCGCTTTTACTTTATCCTTTATTACTTTCTGTCCTTCCTGTACGATCTTCTGTTCATGGCTCTTTAATTCAAAAGTTGCCGGATCAAGCACCATGTACTCTTCTTCAACCCCCAGCGTAAAACTTTTATAATTCAAATTCATATGTTAGTTTATGGTTTATGGTTTATAGTTTATAGTTGATCTCCGGTCCCAGGAACATGTTCAATGTGCTGGAATGTTCTTAACCAAAAACCAAAAACTATAAACAATAAACTACTTTATACTAGTGGTGTTTTGTTCGCGCCTCTTCTTACATATTCACCCCAGGTAAGGTTATCTTCTCCTTCTTTATTCTCCATTGCTTTTTCGATAGCATAAGTAGCGGCTGTTTCCACCACCCATTCAAAATTTTCTTCCCCAACACTGGGTTTGTCGGCATCTGGCGCCGGGTTGCAGAAGTCGATCGCGTAGGGGATATTATCCCGTACCGCCAGCTCTACCGTATTGAAATCATAACCGAGGTACTTGTTGATCCGCAGCACGATATCCGTCATTTGTTTCAACCGTTCCGGCGAGGGTTTGAAATCTGCAACATAACGGAGATGATGCGGGTTTCGTGGTTCGTAGGACATGATCCTGACATATTTTCCACCGATGCAATAACAACGGTAGTACTCTGTGAAAACGATCTCTTCCTGTAACAACATTACCAATTGTCCTGTTTCACTGTGCTTGGTAAAAAAATCCTCGGCGCTGTCCAATCTATATACATGTTTCCACCCTCCGCCGGCGAAAGGCTTCATATAGGCAGGGAACCCGACATATTTAAAGATGGATTCCCAGTCGAGGGGGAACGCCAGGTTACTGAATGATTCATTGGATGTATCGTCCGGGAGATCCCGGGAAGGGATGATTGCCGTTTTAGGAACGGGCACATCCACTTTTGTCATCAGGCAGTTATTGAAATACTTATCATCGGCACTCCACCAGAAAGGATTATTGATCACCGCTGTCCCTGTCACG
>JANMKG010000250.1:0-4795 GCA_031371915.1 Chitinophagaceae bacterium
CCGCGAATTTCCGCTTCTTCGCGACAGGCATCATGCATTTTGCTACGGAGAGTCATAATATGGAAGACAAGGCGGTGAACTATACGCTTCGTCAGCCGATCGGTATTGTGGGTTGTATCTCTCCCTGGAATTTACCTTTGTATTTATTCACCTGGAAAATAGCGCCGGCACTCGCTGCTGGCAATTGTGTCGTGGCCAAGCCATCGGAAGTTACTCCTGTAACGGCCTTCCTTCTTGCCGGTATTTGCAAGAAAGCCGGGTTGCCGGATGGGGTGTTGAATATTATTCATGGTACCGGCAATATAACAGGAGAGGCCATTATCAAACATCCCGATATAAAAGCGATTTCCTTTACCGGCAGTACAAGAGCGGGGGAAAGGATCGCTAGTCTCGCGGCGCCAAAATTCAAGAAATTATCACTCGAACTAGGCGGTAAGAATCCCGCGATCATCTTTGCAGATTGTGACTGGGACAAAATGATGGGTGATACGATCCGTTCTTCTTTTTCCAACCAGGGTGAGATCTGTCTCTGTGGCAGCCGTATACTCGTCGAAGAAAGCATCTATGAAAAATTTAAAACAGCTTTTGTCGAAAAAACAAAAGCGCTGACCGTAGCTGATCCGTTGGAAGAATATTCAAGACAAGGTGCCATCGTCAGCAAGGTCCATTTTGATAAGATCATGCGTTGTATCGATACCGCGAAGCAGGAAGGCGGGAGGATACTCTGCGGTGGTCATTCGGTCAGGCTGGAAGGACGCTGTGCAAATGGTTTCTTTATTGAACCAACGGTCATTGAAGGGTTGGGACCGGATTGCAATACCAACCAGGAAGAGATCTTTGGCCCCGTCGTTACGCTTCAATCTTTTAAAACAGAAGATGAAGCATTGCAACTGGCGAACGCGACACAGTATGGGCTCGCGGCTACTATCTGGACACAGGATATATCAAAAGCCAGCAGGGTCGCTGCGAAAGTAGAAAGTGGTATCATCTGGATCAATTGCTGGCTGCTTCGCGACCTTCGTACGCCGTTTGGAGGGTTGAAGAACAGTGGCGTAGGAAGAGAGGGAGGCTGGGAGGCTTTAAGGTTCTTTACGGAAGCAAAGAATATTTGTATTCAGTTGTAGAAATACAAGAACGCAGATTGTTAAGATGGTTATGATAAACGCTGATTAGTCATAAAAAATCTTAATCATCATAAAAATCAGCGTTCTGATATATTATGAGTGAAATTATCAATACAGGTAATGCAGCAAAACCACTTGGAGCTTACCCTCATGCAAGAAGAGTGGGCAATCTTTTATTCCTTTCCGGGATCGGCTCCAGGACTGCGAAAGACAATTCGATCCCGGGGCTGGAACAGGATAAAGAGGGGAATATCATTAAATACGATATCGAAGCCGAATGCCATTCCGTTTTTGCTAATGTAAAAGCCGTGCTGGAAGCGAGCGGGAGCAGCTGGGAGAAGATCATTGATGTAACGGTATTTCTGACCAATATGAAAAAGGATTTCCCGGTGTACAATAAGATTTATGGGGAATATTTTAAAGAAGTACAGGCCTGCAGGACAACAGTGGAAGTGAGAAGCCTGCCAACACCGATCGCAATAGAATTAAAAGTGATAGCTACTGTTGATTAATATTAAGCGCAGAGAAATGAGAACGCAAAGATCCCGCGGAAGACTCAGCGTTTGCTCATGTTACTCCTGTTCTCTGCGTTAAAAAATAGAAAATGAATTTTCAAAACACACAGGAATTCGCGAAAGACAGCGATGCTAAAGATCCCCTGAAAGATTTCAGGAAAAAATTTTTCATCCCCCAACACGAGGGGAGAGATTGTATCTATCTCACCGGTAATTCCCTCGGCCTCCAGGCAAAAACAACTTGCAAATATGTTCAGCAGGAATTGGACGACTGGGCCAAACTTGGCGTAGAAGGACATTTCCACGCCAAAAATCCCTGGCTGCCTTACCACGAAATATTCCCGAAGCAATTATCAAAGATCATTGGCTGTAATGAAGAGGAAGTTGTAGTGATGAACCAGCTCACGGTCAATCTTCATTTGCTGATGGTTAGTTTTTACCGCCCCACGAAAAAACGGTTTAAGATCATCTGCGAAACCAAAGCTTTCCCTTCCGATCAATATGCTTTTGAAACACAGGCCAGGTACCATGGTTTTGATCCTGCAGAAGCCGTCGTTGAAGCGGTTCCCCGGGAAGGAGAGCATACGCTTCGGACAGAAGATATTATTTCTTTGATCAAACAGCATGGCGAAAGCGTGGCTGTTGTATTATTTGGCGGGGTAAATTATTATACCGGCCAGTTATTTGATATGAAAACGATAACTGATGCTGCACATGCTGTCGGTGCCTATGCGGGCTTCGACCTTGCCCATGCTGCGGGCAATGTTGAGTTGCAATTGCACGACTGGAATGTTGATTTTGCTTGCTGGTGTTCTTATAAATACCTGAATTCGGGTCCGGGCGGAGTAGCAGGGGCCTATATCCATGAAAAGCATATTGCCAATAAAGACCTGCCGCGCTTTGCAGGCTGGTGGGGCTATACAAAAGAAACCCGTTTCAGGATGGAAAAAGGATTTGAAGCAATCCCTACGGCCGAAGGCTGGCAATTGAGCAATGCGCCGGTCTTATCCATGGCGGCGCATAAAGCATCGCTGGATATTTTTGAGGAAGCGGGTATGGACAGATTGCATCAAAAAAGAAGATCATTATCAGCTTACCTCCATTTTATACTAAAGGAGATCAACAGCCGGCAAAAAGAAAAAGTAGTAGAGATCATTACCCCGTCAAATGAAGGGGAAAGAGGTTGCCAGGTATCGATGCTGATGCTGAAAAGAGGAAGAGAGATCTTTAATGAACTCACAAAACAGGGAGTCATTGCCGACTGGCGGGAACCTAATGTGATCCGGGTGGCACCTGTACCTTTGTACAATTCCTTTGAAGATGCCTGGCGTTTCGGTCAAATAGTTGAAAATACATTGTAAGAGATGATCGGTAAAATCCTTTGGATTGGTGGCTCCACCATTTATATCCTCCTCGCGGGGATGCATTTGCTGTACACTTTCTTTACCAATAAATTTTCCGTCCGTGATGCGGATACGGAAGAAAAAATGAAAAGGGCCTACCCGGTGCTGACAAATAAAACCACCATGTGGAAAGCGTGGATCGGATTTAATGGTAGTCATAGTGTCGGGGGCATTTTTTTTGGCACGATCAATTTGATCTTTGCAACCAGTTATTTTCAATTACTGGAAAATTCGATCGGCTTGCTCCTGTTGACTTGTGCGACGAGTTTTTTCTATCTTTTCCTGGGTTTTAAATATTGGTTCGTTATTCCCCGCACCGGGATACTGGTGGCATCGGTTTGTTTTGGGATAACGACCTTCCTCATATTGATGAAATGAAAAAAGAAATTACCATAATCGGTGCCGGCCTGGTGGGTTCGCTGCTATCCATCTATTTATCCAAAAGAGGATCTAAAGTAAACATCTATGAACGGCGCGGTGACATGCGGCTGGAAAAGATGAGTGCCGGCCGTTCCATCAACCTGGCCTTAAGCGACAGGGGTTTGCTTGCCCTCGAAAAAGTGGGATTAGCGGATGAGATCAGGAAGATCTCCATTCCTATGCATGGCCGTCGTATTCATAATCTTGATGGCAGCACAGCATTCCAGCCCTATGGTAAAGAAGGACAATTTATCAATTCTGTTTCGAGGGGAACTTTGAATATGAAGCTGATGGATCTCGCAGAACAAGAGGGAGTGAAGATCCAGTTCAACCATAAATGCCATTCTATTGACTGGAAGAATAATACGATCAGTTTTGAACTTCCCAACCTCAAACTTCAAACCTCAAACTTCGAACTTCTCTTCGGCTCCGATGGCGCTTTCTCCTCTGCCCGCCTGCAGCATCAATTACAACATGATAAATTCGACTACCAGCAATATTATATTGACTGCGGCTATAAAGAACTAACGATCTCTCCCAATGATTCGGGCGATTTCGCGATGGAAGTAAATGCACTGCATATCTGGCCGCGGAAAAATTATATGCTGATCGCCCTTCCTAACCTGGATAAAACTTTTACCTGCACCTTATTCTTTCCTTTCGAAGGCGAAGCCTCTTTTTCCAAACTGGATACAGAAGAGAAAGTAAAAGATTTCTTTAAAAAGACATTTCCTGATGCAGTGCCATTGATGAAAGATTATGTACAGGAATTTTTTACCAACCCGACCTCTTCACTGGTGACGGTAAAATGTTTTCCCTGGATACGGGAAGACAAGTTTGCGCTGATCGGGGATGCGGCTCATGCCATCGTCCCCTTTTTCGGGCAGGGAATGAACTGTGGTTTCGAAGATTGCCGGGTACTGGATGAATTGGTAGAGAGAAATGGGGAGAATTGGGAACTTATCTTAGAACAATACCAGGCCCTTCGTAAACCGGATGGGGACGCTATTGCGGATCTGGCCGTAAATAATTTTACCGAAATGCGGGAAAGGACAGCCGATCCTAAATTCTTATTGCAAAAGAAAATTGAGGCAAGGCTGCATGAAAAATACCCGGAAAAATGGATCCCGGCTTATTCGCAAGTCACTTTTAATCCCCAGATCCGGTATAGTGAAGCATTGCAGAGAGGACAAAAACAGGAAGCGATCATGCAGGAAGTGATGCAGATGGAAGGTGTGGAGAGCAAATGGGACAGTGATGAATTACTCGAGAAAATTATTAAAAAGGTTTAACAAGGATAGTGTTTCTGTTACTTTTATGTACCAGCAACCAG
>JANMKG010000257.1:0-1845 GCA_031371915.1 Chitinophagaceae bacterium
CAATAGACCAATGTACGTTTGAGTTTGAATCCATTTTTTACCAGTTCACCGATCGCTTTTGCCTCATCCAGTTCTGCTACCATCCCGCTTAAAGGATCCGCGGCGCCATTTACCCATCCATCATGGTGGTTGCCGCGTATGATCCACTCGTCTGGTAATTCAGTTCCCGTCAGTTTGGCAATAACGTCATACAATGTTTTTAAATCCCAGTTGAATTGCAGTTTCAAATGTACTTTGTCTGCACTCGGGCCTGCATGGTAAGTAACCGGTAATCCCCCCTTCCATGCAGCCGGAACTACGGGGCCCTTTAATGATTGTAACAACGGCAATGCGTCCTCGTAAGAAATAGGAAGTACCGGGATCTTCATGATAGTGATCGCATCATTCCTGTTCAATCGTTTGGCATCTTTGGTCGCCCCGATTCCTGGGGTTAAAGGATCACCGGGATAAACGGGCATATCCATCACCGACCCACGCTGTACGCCATCCTTCGGGCGAAATGCGCCTTCAGGGTACACATCTCCCTGTGCATACCCATCATCCTGGGGATCGGAATAAATGATACAACCGATCGCTCCATGTTCTGCCGCTACTTTTGGTTTGATCCCTCTCCAGGACCCGCCATATTTTGCTATCACGATTTTTCCTTTTACACTCACGCCCATTTTTTCCAGTTCTTCATAATCCGCCGGTATCCCCCTGTTCACAAAAACAAGTTCTGCAGTTACATCACCATCAGCAGAATAAGCATTGTAAGAAGGAAGTTGTTCCGCTTTCTGTCCGCTTGTCTTATCTTCTTTTAGCGTTGATTCTTCCAGCTTTGCTTTGAATGGCTTGCTGCCCAGTAATTCCAGTAAACGGGATTTGGGGGTCGGGAACAATACATTATACTCTGCCAGCTCTGCCTGGTAACCCCATGACCGGAAAAGACCCGCCATATACTCAGCATTCAGCTTGTCCTGTGGAGAACCCACATGATGCGGGTGTGACGAAAGGAATTGCATCCAGGTATCCTGGTTCTTAGCACTCAGCTGGGCATCAAATTTTTTTTCCCAATCCAATTGTTTAGTGGCGCTGGCATCTGTAAAACCCATTATCTTTTGAGCAGACATGTTTACAGTAAAAAACAAAGCAGCAGCCATCAGTCCGGCAATTTGTTTATTCATTCTATCATTTTTAAATAAGGCGGAAACTAAAGATTTTTTATCTCGCCGATCAAATCCTGTAAAACTTTCTTGGCATCTCCGAACAGCATCGATGTCTTGGGCTGGAAGAAGAGGTCGTTCTCAATACCGGCATAACCTGGCTTCATACTTCTTTTATTCACGATAACATGCTTAGCGAGTTCTACATCCAGTATCGGCATACCATAAATGGGAGAAGCGGGGTCTGTTTTGGCGGCAGGGTTCACCACATCATTAGCTCCTAATATCAGAACTAAATCGGTTGTCGGGAATTCTTCATTGGCCTGCTCCATCTCAACCAATTTCTCATAAGGGACATCAGCCTCAGCCAGTAAGACGTTCATATGACCGGGCATACGCCCCGCTACCGGGTGGATGGCGTATTTAACTTCAACGCCTTTGCTTTCGAGTAATTTTTCGAGCTCATGACAGGCATGCTGGGCCTGGGCTACAGCCAGCCCGTAACCCGGAACGATATAGACGCGGTTGGCATAACTCATCACCACCGCAGCGTCACTTAAACTGATCTCTTTATACGCACCCTGGTCTTTTGCTCCGGCAGGTCCGGCTTTGGCGCCTCCTCCTAAAGAACCGATCAGCACATTGGCCAGCGAACGGTTCATCGCCTTGCACATTAATATAGTTAACAGTGTACCCGCAG
>JANMKG010000186.1:0-2693 GCA_031371915.1 Chitinophagaceae bacterium
TGGAAGATGATTTGATGCGGATGTTCGGTAGTGAGCGTATTGCTTCACTGATGGATAAGTTAGGTTACAAAGAAGGAGACGTGATCCAGCACAGCATGATCAGCAATAGTATCCAGCGGGCACAGAAGAAAGTGGAAGAGAACAATTTTGGTATCCGGAAGCGCTTGCTCGAATACGATGATATCATGAATAAGCAGCGGAATGCTGTATATGAAAAACGCAACCATGCCTTGTTCGGTGAACGGCTTGCCCTGGATATTGATAATTCTTTCTCCATGGTAGCTGGGAGCCTGGTCGATTCTTTCCGCGAGCAGGAAGATCTTGAAGGATTTAAAATGGCCTGTATCGTCAACTTTGGACTGGAAACGAAAATTGAAGAAGAAGAATTCAAAAGAGGTGATATCAATACACTGGTAGAACAACTCTACGCGGAGGCTACCGAAAGATACAGCCAGCATAAAGCAGACCTGCAAGTACAGGCTATCCCTGTTTTCAAGAACATCCGTTTAACACAGGGTGGCCATATTGAAAATGTAGTAGTGCCCTTTAGTACCGGGCAGAAAGGGTTAAGTGTATTGACCAACCTGGATAAGACACTCAGTACAAAAGGAGTTGAACTCACGAACTCCCTTGAAAAGACCATTACCCTTGCTGTGATAGATGATGCCTGGAAAGAACACCTGCGCGCTATGGATGACCTGAAGCAGAGTGTTCAAACGGCTTACCTCGAACAAAAGGATCCATTGGTTATTTACAAGATCGAAGCCTATAACCAGTTCAGCAACATGAATATGGAAGTGAACAAGGATATCGTTTCATTTCTTTGTCACTCCAATATACCGATCCAGCAGGAAAACGCTCCCCTGAAAGAAGGACGCCAGCAGAAAACCGATATGAGTAAAATGCGGGCGAACAAAGAGGAAGTGGAAGCTGCCGGCCAGGAATACGGGGCCAATGAAAGAGATAAATTTGACCCGGGTGGCGGACCCGAAGTAGCTGTTAAGCAGGAACCTGTAAAAGTAGGTCCTAAGATCGGCCGGAACGACCCCTGCCCCTGTGGCAGCGGCAAGAAGTACAAACAATGCCACGGAAAGGAGAATTGATCATTGTCATCCTGAGCGTAGCGAAGGAAACAATGTCACGGTAAGGAGAGTTAACCCTTGTCATCCTAAGCACGTCATTGCGAGAGGAGCGAAGCAAAGCGAAGGCAGCCGGTATTATCCCTTAAATTATTACCCGAGAGGGGTGTTTTCCTCAAAACACCCCTTTTTTGTGATTTCCACGGTGTTAATAATCATTTTTTTAATTCCTTACACAATTTCAAAAAAAACTATACGTTTGTTGCCTTATTCATTAAACCAAAATCAAAAAACATGAAAAAATTATTCGCCGTTGTAGCCCTTGTTGGTCTTATGGCATCTTGCAACAGCAAAAAGAAAGATGCGAAAACAGAAGAGACCAAAATGGACACTGCAGTAACTACAACACCGCCTGCTACCACTGAGCCTGCAACAACTACAACAAGTTCTGAAGTTCCCAAATTCGCCGATGCAGAAGTACAAAAATATGTAGACGATTACACTGCTTTTGTGACTTCCTATGTGGATGCTTACAAATCAAAGGACATGACTAAAATTTCGTCTTTATCAACAAAAGCGACTGAATGGGCTACTAAATCCCAGTCTGTTGCAATGAAACTGGCCAATAACACCGAAGAAGCGACCAAATTCAGTAATTATATGACTAAGTTATCGCAGGAAATGACTGCTGCTATGACACCTAAATAATATTTTATTTTGACATTCTGCAAAATCCCTCCTGATTAAAAACGGGAGGGATTTTTATTTTCTAACTTTAAGTCCTGCCTGCCGGACAGGCAGGCAATTAAAACCTCCCTGCATGTACAAGGTCACCAAGAAAAAAGTTCACAGTCTCCTGCATCCCGAGATCGTGGGTGACTCCCACTGGGATAAATTCATCAACATTTTCATCATTGTGCTGATCATCCTAAACGTGATCGCGGTGATGCTCGAAACAGTACCTTCCTTCCACGACGAGCCATATGAAAAGCGTTTCTTCCACTATTTCGATCTTGTTTCCGTTATCATTTTTACAATAGAATATATATTAAGAGTATGGAGCAGTAACCATGACCGGAAGTACCAGCATAGCATCGCGGGCCGGTTTAAGTATATGCTCTCCCCTGCGGCATTGATAGACCTCGTGGCCATCCTTCCTTTTTACCTGCATGTATTGATCGGTTTTGACCTGAGAGTTTTGCGAATACTCCGTCTCCTGCGTTTTTTCAGGTTGTTCAGGCTTACGGCATATACCAAAGCAGCCCAGCTGCTTGGAAAGGTCTTCAGATCCCGGGCGAATGAGCTGAAGCTGGCCTTTGTGCTCACCATATTCCTGATCGTTATCGCATCCTGTTTGGTGTATTTTGCGGAGCACAATGCACAAACGGAGAAATTCACCAGTATACCGGGCACCATGTGGTGGTCGGTAGTTACCCTGACCACGGTGGGATATGGAGATATGTATCCCATTACCGTACTTGGAAAAATCTTTACGTCTATTGTTTTGCTGGCAGGAATTGGCATGCTGGCACTACCGGCTGGTATCATCACCTCCGGGTTTCTCGAAGAGTCCAGGCATACCAGGCATCACGACAGCTTTAACTGTCCTCATTG
>JANMKG010000268.1:0-3411 GCA_031371915.1 Chitinophagaceae bacterium
TCCTGAATTGGCGCTGATCAGGAAAGGAATTCCATAAGCGCCGGTCATTCCCAGTATCGCGATCTCCTGCTTGTCATATTGTATCGCGGAATACACCGTGTATGCTGTGATCAATATCATCAGGCCAAAAGCAACCGGGAACGGGAACAATGCATAATACACAAAGGCGGCATACGTAGTAAAATACAGAGAGGCCATCGCCCCGCTGAACAGGATAGCACTGAACAATTCTAATTTTTTCTTTAACCGGGCTGATAAAAAATACAGCAGTCCACCAGCCAGGTAAGCCATGATGATCCTGGAGGCAGGAGAGATCAGTTCCTTGTCCACCGCGTATTTTACCCCGATAGAAATACCAATGACAAGGACAACGATACCCGTAAGGTGTAATAATTTTAGCCCGATGAAGTTTTCAAGACCAAGGGGTGATTCTTTACGGGCGGAAGGATAGTCCCAGTCCTTCCCGGAAATAATATGCGTTTCCTCTTCAATAAAGTTTGCCGGCTGTTGTTTTGTGGTATCTTTTAACTGGTTGATCTCTTTCCTGTAGAAATTGAGTTGTGCCGACAGCTTTTCGAGTTCCGCTTCAAGTTGCGCTATTTTTTGTTGTTCGTCGGTCATAGAAAAGAAATTACTTCATGAAAAATAAGTAAAAGAGATTTTTGCCAACACTTTATTCTGTTAAGATTGTTTATTAAAAGCCATTGAATTAGCAATCAGGTAGTTGCTGGCATCGGCAACAAACTCTATTTTTACAGAAATCAATTCGCTTGAAACGTTTTATTTACCCAGGCGTAGCTATCGGCAGCGGTATATTATTGTATGCGGCATGGCCAGTATCACCGCTCACCTTTCTTATTTTTATTGCCTGGGTCCCTTTATTATGGCTGGAAACAAAAGTGCTGCGCCGGAAAAAATTCTTCGCTCTTACTTATCTTGTCATGTTTGTCTGGAATATTTCCACCACCTGGTGGATCTGGAATGCATCCGCCCCCGGCGCCACCGCCGCTTTTCTTGCCAATAGCCTGTTGATGTGTCTTCCCTGGCTCGGCTATCGTATCGCCAAAAAAAGACTGGGGCAACAATGGGGTTATATTGCTCTCATCGCTTTCTGGATGTGTTTTGAATATATTCATCTCCAGGACTGGGGACTAAGCTGGCCCTGGCTTACGCTGGGGAATGTTTTTGCAACACATACAGAATGGATACAATGGTATGAATATACCGGGAGCAGCGGCGGAACGTTCTGGGTTTTACTAAGCAATATTCTCATTTTCTCTCTCTTTAAAGAATACCAGACAAACGGGAGGTCACGTAACTATTTTGTACGGCTATTCTTGTGGCTTTTATTACTGGTCATTCCATCCGTTTTGTATAACCTCAATAGCAGGAATACGATCTCCACAGGAAACAATAAAAATATCGTGGTCGTTCAGCCGAATATCGATCCGTATGAAAAAGTATCCGATGCCGCGGGTTCATTTGAAGCACAATTACAAAAGCTGATCTCCACCAGTGAAAAAAAGGTGGACAGTAATACCAGTCTTCTCGTATGGCCCGAAACCGCGCTCTATATGGCTTCCCGGATCGACGAGGCGGACCTGAAAGAATATTATTTCCTGAAACCGCTCTGGGCTTTCCTGCAGCAACACCCAGGTATCACACTATTTACCGGGATAGAAAGTTTCCGGACCTTCAATGCCAAAACAAAATATTCCGAAGAGTTCAACGGGTATTTTTATGAATCGTATAATGGATCGGTGCTGTTGGATAGTTCAGGTGCCCGGTCCTTCTATCATAAATCCATGCTGGTACCCGGGGTGGAAACCCTGCCCTGGTTCCTGAAATTTATTGATAAATGGTTTGAAAAATTTGGTGGCACATCGGCGGGTTATGCCAAGCAAAAAGAAAGGACTGTACTCGCAGCAAAGGATTTTAAGATCGCTCCTTCTATTTGTTATGAAAGTATCTATGGGGAATTCATGAGCCGGTATATCCGGAACGGCGCCGATCTTATCTGCATCATCACCAATGATGGCTGGTGGAAAAATACACCCGGGCACAAACAGCACATGAATTATGCAAGATTAAGAGCCATTGAAACAAGGACCTGGGTGGCCCGGAGCGCTAATACAGGTATCAGTTGCTTTATTGATCCCTATGGAAGAGTGATCGATCCGCAGCCCTATAATACAACAGCTGCTATCAAACTCGCCATCACTACTACTGGTCATTCAAAAACATTCTTTGTAAGGAACGGCGATATCCTTTCAAAGATCATGACCGGGCTTAGCATCCTGTTACTGGCTATCGTCTTCCTGCTGAAGATCCTTAAAAAGTATTTTAAAAATAAACCGGCAACTAACTAAACATTCTCACCCGGAATTTGTCGAAGACATTACCTGCACAACCCACTATGAATAAACAACTCCTTTACGAGGGCAAAAAAATAGCTTATAGTGTTTCTGGCAAGGGTAAGGCAGTTATCCTTATTCATGGATTTGGTGAAGATGCTACAGTCTGGAAAAAACAGGTAGGGCCGCCCCAAACTCCTTCGCAGAAGGAGCCGCCCCAAACCCCTCCGAAGGAGGGGCTTCAGACCCTGCTCTCAGAAAGTTCACTACTAAATGGAAAATTCAAGTTTATCATTCCCGATCTTCCCGGGAGCGGCCAATCTGAAATGATAGATGATATGAGTATGGAAGGAATGGCGGAAGTGATAAAGAGGATTGTGGATACGGAAGCCCCCCTGCCCCCCGCTGGGGGGTTCTCAGAGCATTCAAATAAGTATAAGTCATTACTGGTACCGGAGTCTAAAACCCCTCCTGCGGAGGGGCTTGGGGAGGCTTCTCCTTCGGGGGGCAGGGGGGCGTTGTCCGCGGGGGGCAGGGAGGCCTGCATTATAATCGGCCACAGCATGGGCGGCTATATCACGATGGCATTCGCAGAAAAATACCCGGACCGGCTTGCGGCTTTTGGTCTTTTTCATTCTTCTGCTTTTGCAGACAGCGAAGAAAAAAAAGTCACCCGCCGCAAAGGGATCGCCTTCATCAACGAACATGGGGCTTTTGAATTTTTAAAAACGGCTACACCGAATCTTTTTTCCCAGCAAACAAAAGATGAACATGCTGATTTAGTCGATGAACAAGTAGCCGCAGGACACAACTTTTCACCCCCGGCACTCGTTTCCTATTATGAAGCCATGATAAATCGTCCTGACAGAACAGAAATACTGGAGAAAACCACTGTACCTGTGCTTTTTATCATGGGAAAATACGATAACGCAGTACCGATGGAGGATGGCCTGAAGCAGTGCCATTTACCCGGAAAATCGTATATTCATGTCCTTCAAAAATCCGGTCACATGGGAATGCTGGAAGAAACGGAAAAGAGCAACCGTGCGCTGGAGAA
>JANMKG010000281.1:0-6031 GCA_031371915.1 Chitinophagaceae bacterium
AAAGAAATTGAATCCTATACAAGAACTGGTTTTTCCCGGCATCTTGACCAGGGGCAGCTATTATATCTTGATCTCTATTCAGGCAGACCCCAACTGGCGGTAAATGATAATTTTTTCAGGATCGAACCGCCACCTCATCTCCAGCAATACTGGACCGGGAATGTATTCAGCGACACCACCAATTATACTATTACCCTTTGGAATGCCGGCAGCAGCACGCTTGTTCAAAAAAGAATGAGCGGTTCCAGTGATAAACCAGTTGTTTTACTTGATAAGGAGCTGCAGTTGGTCTCGCGGCGACTTTACAGCCAACTATACCTGGTCAATCGTTCTCCCGCATCGCTCCGTTTATATTTGGATAATGGACCGGTGGAACTTAAAAGAGATGACTCGCTGTTACTCCGAAACCCATCAAGGTTGCGTGTAACAAACCAGGCCGGGGAGGATAAGCTCATCGTGATCCAGCCGGACGCTTTCATGAAGAATTTTTATGTCAATGGTAACCGGTTTTATGTTTATCCCATGGGAGCTGATTTTATCTGGGCTAAAAATTTTGCGGAAAGTATTTCATCGGAGTATACAGCAAGGGGTGAAACAAAAAGGAATGCTTTTGTTTCCCTGGATGCGGAACTTACAGATTCCCTGTCGGCCAAAATTAAACTCATGATGAACGGTGATACAGCCTACAAGAAAGGAGCGGAGTATGGCATCTGTATCGCGGACGGGAATGGAAGGCTGATCAGCATGACCGATTTCATCAAAGAGATGCACCGGCCTGATCCGAATGACAAAGCAGGATTCAATAAAATGATCCGGGGAGAGAACGGGTTTATTTCCCAATCGGTATTGCGGAAAGAAGTCGGGAATATTAATTTATTGAGGATGAATCCCGGCCCGGGTTCTACGTTAAAACCCATCATTTTCACCGCTATTGCTTCGCAACTCAATATGGACTGGGATGCGTTCGCGGCAGAAGGATTTTCGCAGAAACAACAATTTTTTGGCGGAGAAAAAGTAGCGGAATATGATTTTGAAAAAAATAACGGCCGTATCAGCAGCGTATCAGACTACCTGAAATATTCGGATAATTATTATCATTCCAACCTCCTCCTGCTCGGTTCTTATTCCAGGCAAAGCCTCCAGGCCCTGCTGACCAACTATTTCCAGACAAAAAACCCGGATGGAGGTTTTCACTGGCCCTATTTTAATTACGCCGGAAAACAATACTGGCTCAACGGTTTTGAGAACTGGCCGGGGTATGTTGACGGTAAAGCCAATTTCGGTTCCGACAGTTCCTTTGTATCTGTCGGGTTGTTCAATAATTACAATATCTCCACTTATAAAAGCGGGAGGAGTTTCGACAAGTTCTCTTCTGTATATGATTCCCTGCTTTTCCGGGACGCCTACAAAAAATCGGGATTTATCCTGCCGGAAAATGCACTCTTCGACCAGAAAGGGACGGGGATGGATCATGCCCGTCCAAACGAGTTGTTCATGTCTTCTTTCCGCGGCCATGTAAAAGGAAGCAGCCAGGTAATGGTACCCCCCGTAAAAATGCTCGATGCTTTTGGTAAACTGGCGAGCCAGAACAGGAATTATTCGCTAACCCTGAATCCTTATGCAAAAGAAAATCCATTCAATGCCTTTTACGTGGATAATGGCGTTAGCTACAGCAATTATCTCGGGATCGTCCGCGGGAAAGTGTTTGAAGGAATGAAGCAGGCTCTTTTCAGCGGCACAGCAGCGAGACTGGGAGCTATGCTGAAAGATGCTTCACCTTATTACTATTATGCCAAGACAGGAACAACAGGAGATGATGAATCAGCAACAAAATCCAAACTTTTTGTGATCATCATATCTAAAAAGGATATTACCAGGCCCGGTTTTAATTTCAGGAAGAATAAATTTTATACTATCTATTTCACTTCCCAGAACGGGCCGGCAAAACAGGAGGAGGAATTCCAGGCGGCGGTCATAAAATATATACAGGGATCAACAGTCTTTAAAAAATACATGAACGAAACCGATCAATAATTCTCTTCCATTACATGGGAGGATAATACTTGTTCTACGGAAACCATTTCACCGTTCAGGCAAATGTATTGTTCTGATTCTTTGCTGACCTCCTGTAAGAGTTCGGCTTCGATCTGTGTAAGATCTTTCAGGAAATTATTGACTGGTAATACCATTTTATTAAGGTATTGGCCTGTCTTATCATATATAGCGGAAAATTCATCTTTGATAAATGACACCCCATCCTCAAGGCCTTTCTTTGCATGGTTATAGGAACTCTTCAGGAATGAATTAATGGTGAGTTTATTTTCATTCAGTACCTGGGGCTGTACTGTACTATTGCTCTCTGGATGGGTCATAACAATTAATTTACTGGTAAAATATAAATATTCATGCCAGATGTTTTTAAAAAACCGGCACGGTATGACAAACCAGTATTCAGGCTATAAATGTGGAAAAATCGGATTAATTGGGTGCAAAAAAACGATTGTCTTTTTGTTATTAAAAAAATAGCTAATCTGCAACTCAGCTATTTTCCCCATTCCCATAACCTCCATTTAACAGTGTCTGGAATTTTTTCCCCAGATTGTTTCAGGGTCAGCAGGATATTACCGCGGTGATGTGATTCGTGCGAAATAAAATAACCCAGCAGTGGCAACACTCCTTTTTTGAAACCTTTGATGTTGCCGCCCTCGTCCCAGCCCCTTGCCAGCAGCTCTTCGATGCCTTTAGCGGATTCATCAAGGGCTTTGCGGAGATCCTTCCGGTCAAAGGGAGCATCCTTGTTCAGTACTTTATTTTTTTTATGAATGTCTTTCGCACAGATCTCCAGCCATTGCACCCGGGTATTGTGCAGGTGGACCCATTGCAGGTGAATGGTTCTTCCGCCCCGGGCACTGAGGGTCTTTTGCATACCGGCATCGCTGGTAGCATCGAAAAGCAGGAGGTTCATTTTTTGATGGATCCGCCAGGTATCAATCAACTGTTCTTTCATAAAGTCATTTTGGGACACAAAATAAAAAACCTTCCGCGACTTGCACGGAAGGTTCTTTTATTCGGTTAAAGCAACAGGCAGTTTTAATCCTGCCTGGAAAAAGCTTTAATTCTTTGAGGACTTCATTGGTACACTGGGTGTAGTAGAATTCTTTACAGGCGCAGTAGTTACTTTCACAGGCGCTGCATCAGTACCTGTTTTGCCATCTTTATAGGCCTGGTAAGCTTCAGCAGTCATTACTTCACCAGTGATCTGGATTGATTTAGGCTGATCGATGCCTGCCACTTTGATATAGATGTCCTTGATAAAAGAAGCAGCCGCGGCAGCATTGTACTGAACTTTCAGCGGGGCCGATTTACCAGGCAGGATTGGGTCAACGATCTTGTCAGGAGTAGTACAGCCACAACTGGCCCATGTGTTCTCGATCACAATAGGTTTATCACTTACATTTTTGATCTCGAAAGTATAAACGACAGGAGTTCCCTGTACGATCTTACCGAAATCATGTTTTTCAGTATTGACTTTGATAAGGTCTTCCGCTTTCGTTTGCGTAGGCGCAGCAGGCGTTGTTTGTGCAAAAGAAGCGAGGGTTAAAGCAAAAGCAGTTGTGAGTAAAAAAATCTTCTTCATGGTTGTAAAATTTAAAAGGATTGTTTTTTTAAGAAATCAACAGAGGCATTCGGCGGAGCGGCTCCTTGCGGGGCTTTCCATACGGTGCCTTTGATGGTGATTATTTTTGTCTGGTTTGAATTATACGTAATAGTGATCGTTTTCTGGAAAACGCCTTCCCCGGCCGCATTATAACCTACTTTTATTTTGGCAGTGGCCCCGGGTGCGATCGGGTCATGGCTCCATTCAGGAGTGGTGCATCCGCAACTGGCCTGTACATTGTCGAGTTTCAGTTCCGTTTTGCCCGTGTTGACTATATCGAAATTGTAATAAACGGGCTTGCCCTGCGGAATCTGGGAGAAATCATGCTCGGCTTCTTTTAGAACCAACACGTCTTCAGCCGGCGCAACAACCTGCGCCCCTGCGAAAAAGAAGGAGATGGCAAAAACAGTAAAAGCGATGATTTTCTTCATATTAATGCTTACAAGACATCAAATTTAGGAGAAAGATACCATATTTCATAGATAGGTTGCAGCGCCCGATAGTATTTTTTAAAAACAGGTTTACCGGATGCCAATCTTCCTATTTTTGCTCTATGGAATCAACGCCGGAGATACTGTCCAATGCTGAAAAATTATCATTTGATAAATTCAGGGAGGAGGTATTAACCGACTTCAAAACAATTTGTATCAGCAGGGAAATCAGTTTGTTAGGTCGGAAAGAGGTATTGAGCGGAAAGGCCAAATTTGGAATTTTTGGAGATGGTAAGGAGGTGGCCCAGGTCGCTATGGCAAAGTGTTTTCTGCCAGGTGATTTTCGCAGTGGTTATTACCGTGACCAGACCTTTATGATGGCGGCAGGGTTGGCCAATACAGAACAGATATTTGCCCAGTTATATGCCGACCCGGATATTCACCACGATCCCTTTAGTGCCGGGCGCCAGATGAACTGCCATTTTGCAACCCCGATGGTAAATGAGCAGGGAGATTGGCTGGACCTTTCGGGTCTGAAAAATGTTTCCAGTGATATAGCACCAACAGGTGGCCAGATGCCCCGGGCCCTGGGCCTGGCCTTCGCTTCCAAAGCTTTTCGCAATATTGAACAGCTCGGGCAATTCGGCAACCTGTCTCAAAAGGGTAACGAGGTTTGTTTTGCTACCATTGGTGATGCTTCCACCAGCGAAGGTCATTTTTGGGAAACGATCAATGCCGCGGGTGTATTACAGGTACCCCTTGCTGTATTTGTCTGGGATGACGGTTATGGTATTTCGGTTCCGAAGGAATACCAGACCACTAAGGGTTCTGTATCCGAGGCCCTGGGCGGGATGCAGAAAAAAGATGATTCAAATGGTATTAATATATATAAGGTGAAGGGCTGGGACTATGCCGGTATGTGCGAAGTATTTGAAGAAGGTATCAGGCTGGCCAGGGAAAACCATACACCCGTTCTATTTCATGTGGAGGAGATCACACAGCCGCAGGGACATTCTACCTCCGGCAGCCACGAACGATATAAAGGAACCGAAAGGCTGGACTGGGAAAGGGAATGGGATGGGATCAAAAAAATGAAAGAATGGATAGTAGCTAATGCCCTTGCTGCCGAAGAGGAACTGAATGAAATTGCTGAGCAGGCAAAGGATCATGTAAAAGAAAATAAAGCCCTGGCCTGGGAAAAATTCATAACCCCTGTAAAAAAACAGGTGGCCAGGACAACAGACCTGCTTACTGCACTGGCAACAGCGGTTCCCCAACAGGGAGGCGCGTTGCAAAAGCTGGCTGCCGAACTTTCCACCAGCCGCGAACCATTACGAAGAGATGTAATAAAGGCCTTGCATACAGCGCTTGAACTTGCCGGCAATACCGATGCGGCCTTCTGGACCAAAGATTATTACAATGACCTGCAGCAGGAGAATAAAAAACTCTACAATACACATCTTTATAACGAAGGGCCGAAAAGCGCCCTGAAAGTGGAAGAGGTGAAGCCGGTTTTCGCGACGGATACATCACTGGTGAATGGTTTTGAAGTCCTGAATAAATTCTTCGATGAATTATTTACGGCCAATCCAAAAGTTGTTGCATTTGGTGAAGACCTAGGTTATATCGGGGATGTGAACCAGGGCTTCAGCGGGTTGCAGCAAAAACACGGTAACCAGCGCATCTTTGATACCGGTATCCGTGAACTCACGATCATGGGACAGGGGATCGGTCTTGCCATGCGCGGGTTAAGACCTATCGCTGAAATACAATACCTCGATTACCTCTTATATGGTTTACAACCTTTAAGCGATGATGTTTCCACGCTTCACTACAGGACTGCGGGTCAGCAAAGCTGCCCGCTGATCGTTCGTACCAGGGGACACCGGTTGGAAGGTATCTGGCACAGTGGGTCACCCATGGGGATGGTCATTAATGCCCT
>JANMKG010000315.1:0-3733 GCA_031371915.1 Chitinophagaceae bacterium
GTCGGTGCGGAGGCGAACATTAAATCAGAAAAGAAGATTGATCGAAAAATCGACAGGTATTACCCGTGGTAATGTGCTGGATGTAGGCAGTGGTACTGGTGCCTTTGTTCATACAATGAAACAGGCTGGCTGGCAGGTAACGGGGCTTGAACCTGATCCGGATGCAAGGACAGTAGCAAAGCAATCTTTCCAGGTGGAGCTGGAGGATACCATCCGTATTTTCCAGTTACCCGCCGCTTCTTTTGACGCGATCACGTTATGGCATGTGCTGGAACATGTCCACGACCTGCAGGGTTATATGGCACAATTAAAAAATTTATTGAAAGAGAAAGGCAGGTTGTTTATCGCTGTACCAAATTATACGGCGAAGGATGCCGCCGTCTATAAGGAAGATTGGGCTGCCTGGGATGTTCCGCGACATCTCTATCATTTTTCACCCGGATCTATGAAAACACTCGTTGAAAAACACGGTTTGAAGATCGTTGAATATAAACCGATGTGGTTTGATAGTTTCTATGTTTCCATGCTGAGTAGTAAATACAAAAATGGCAAGACAAATCTTGTAGCTTCTTTTTTTAACGGGCTACGCTCCAATATGAAGGCGATGGGGGATGTGAAAAGATGCAGTTCGGTGATTTATATTATAAGGAAATAATTGCCTCCCCAAACCCCTCCGAAAGAGGGGCCTAGCACTCCGATACCAGCAATGACTTTACTTTTTTGAAGACTCTAAGAACCCCCTTTCGGGGGGCAGGGGGGCTTCCTCTTGCGGAGGGGTTTGGGGAGGCATTACTCCCCAAACTGTATCTCGTACAATTCCGGCCACAGCTTGCCCGTGATATAGATCTTCTTTGTTATCTCATCATAAGCGATACCGTTTGGAACATCTGCTGCCGGGTCGATGGCTTTGATCCTGTCCCACATGGGGGTGAGGTCAGCTTTAGCCACGATCACCCCACTGGCCGGATCGATCTTGAAAATATACGGAGCCTGGTACTGGTTGGCGTAAATAAACCCGTTGATATATTCCAGTTCATTGAGGTTGTAGGAAAGGCTTCCACCTTCTGTGATATCCTGTGTCTTCAATAATTTAAAAGTGGAAGGATCATAATAATAGATCGTACTGCTCCCGTCACTTGCGATCAGTTGTTTCCCGTCGGTGGTCAATCCCCAGCCTTCCGTATCAATTTTATACTCTTTTATTTTTTTGAAATCTTTCAGGGTATATACCAGTACGACCTTGTTCCGCCAGGTAAGCTGGTAAACCGTATCGTTGATAATGCTGATACCTTCTCCAAAGAGTTTTGCATCCAGGTCGATCTTCTGCAGGATCTTTCCTGTTTTGAGATCTACTTTCATCAATTTGGAAGCACCTTCCAGCCCGGTCCCTTCATATAATTCTCCTTTATAAAAAAGCAGTCCCTGGGTATAGGAAGAGGTATCATGCGGGTAAGTAGAAATAATGGAGTCGGACATGATCTTCGGCCCTTTGTGATCAGGATCTGGGTTTTCCTTATCCTTGTTCTTGCAGGTTACAAAGCCGGTGAGGGCGGCAATCAACAGAATTTTTTTCATGCAGGTCATTTGATTTGCTACAAAAATAGGGACTGGCATCTTTTTTGGCTGTTAAAGCTTATTAAAGAGACTGGGTATAGGAAAAATACGATACAAAATCTTCTTGGACAATTGCTTAAAAGATTTATATTTGGTTCACATTAATCCTTAGCCAGAATCTTCCCCTCAAAATCCCTATCCCTGGATCGCCGCTTTTAATCCCCCAATACTCCTCTTTTTTACCGTTCGCTACTTACGTAGTAATTAATTCCAGTTCCGCATGAATCACTCATGGCAGTAATACTGTTGCCATGCCGTAACACTCAACCATTTTGAAAACTATGAAGGCGGGATTGATCTTAACTCTTGTACTATTGGCCATTACCGGCCCCCTGGCTGCACAACGAAATTGCGCCAGTGCTGCTTATGAAAAACTGGTTTTACAAAAAGACCCTTCCCTCGCCGAAAGAATAGCTGCGATCGAATCATTTGCTCAACAACATAACACTGCAAATCGCGGAGGAGCGACGATCATTAAGATACCCGTAGTGGTGCATGTACTCTATCATTTCCCGGAAGAAAAAATTACCGATGCCCAGGTGCAGACCCAGTTGGACGCCTTGAATAAATGTTTCCGTCGCCGGAATGCTGATACGGTAAATACACCTGCAAGGTTCAAACCGGTTGCTGCTGATTGCGAAATAGAATTCCAACTTGCTTTATCTGACCCCAGGAAAAGATATACCAGCGGGATCGTTAGAAAATATACACCCATTGTAAGATGGGAGGCCAATGATAAAATGAAGTTCGCTGCTGAAATGGGTGATGATGCCTGGGATACGAAAAGCTATCTCAATATCTGGGTCTGCAACCTTGAACAGGTAGCGGGCTATTCCAGTGTAATGGGTGGCCCCGAAAATGTGGACGGTATCGTCATCGGCTTTCCTGCTTTCGGGACTACCAATACCGGTTCATATAATATGGGTAAGACCGCTGTGCATGAAACGGGTCACTGGCTGGGACTAAAACATCTCTGGGGTGATACTGATTGCGGCGATGATGGTATTGGCGATACACCCAAACAAGCCTGGTATAATATCGATTGTCCTTCTGGTATACATATCACCTGCGGCAATGGTCCAAATGGGGATATGTACATGAACTATATGGATTTCACCAGTGATGCCTGTATGAACCTTTTTACGCAGGGACAGAAAACAAAAATGCGGTCCTTATTTGAAACAGGAGGTGTGAGGAATGCCTTCTTATTATCCAAAGGATTAAACAATCCCTCCATATTTGAATCACCTGTTCCGGAACCTGATCCCAAATGGCTGGAAGTAAGAATGTATCCCAACCCGGCGACCAACGATCTGCAACTCGATCTTTCTTACGATCCAAGGTGGATGGGGAAAACAATTTTTATCAGCAATATACAGGGCCAAAGCGTTATGAATGTGACGATTACGTCAAAAATTCAGCATATCGATATCAGTAAGTTCAAACCCGGTATGTATTTCCTTGCAGCGAAAAAGGATGACGGGGAGTCTATTAAGCAGAAATTTATCAAGTTATAACGGTTGCAACCAAACTTATACTAACGGCAAGCAAGTGCCCTGGAGTGATCCGGGGCTTTTTTTATGCGCATTGTACCGCCCAAAAAACAATCGCTGAAATAATTCCTACCAATATTCCCCATGTAATAAAACCTGATGACCTCTTAAACTGAATAATATTGAAGGCTTGCAAAATAGTAGTTAAGGCAATACCCGCTAAACATGCGAGTATTAATTGCAGGGCACCAAAAATCAGTATACCAATTGGACTAAATTCCATTGTGATCAAGCTAACAGCTAACGGCTAATAGCTAATAGCTAATGGCTTTTTACAGATGTATCGCTTCCCCATACGCCACCTCAATAGCGTCTTTCACGCTCTCGCTGATCGTCGGGTGGGGGTGAATACTGTTCAGTACTTCATGATAAGTGGTTTCTAATTTTCTTCCCAGTACGGTTTCAATGATGATCTCTGTTACATTGTAACCGATCATATGTGTACCCAGCCATTCGCCATATTTGGCGTCAAAGACCACTTTGATAAATCCTTCGGTATGACCCGCAGCGGAAGCTTTGCCACTGGCGCTAAGCGGGAACTTGCCCACTTTTACTTCATAGCCGGC
>JANMKG010000195.1:0-7157 GCA_031371915.1 Chitinophagaceae bacterium
TTTAATTAAACCTTCGGGGATAGCTTTTTGGCTGTCCCCTTTTTTTTGCAATGAGGTTTCCCGCGGCGGACGCAGGTATGGGTCAGTTTGAAATTTTGATGGGTTTGTTCACCGCAGAGAACAAGAGTAAAAAGAGGTTTCGCAGAGATCTTTGCGTAAACTCTGCTTCTCATGTTCTCTGCGGTGAATAAATTTCAAACTGACCCACTACCCAGACGCAGAGGAGCAGCGGACACAGAAAATACAGGTTTGAACCTTGTTGTTTTAAATTACCGGGCGCTCCCAATGCCCCCGTATAGTAGTTTTTCGCAGCCTAAAAAATATTGAAATACTTGCAGTTAAGTGAATAATGGTTGCTGGAAAGGCCGCCCCTGCTTATTTCCAGCCCAAGGGGAGTATTAATTTATATAAAAATCTTGGCCGCCCTATTGCAGTTCCCAAATATGCTTTCTATATTTACATCCCATTACCACCATTCTATCCCATCTCCCCCGCAAAAACCTTATCCATTCCCCTCTGATGTACTACAGTAATTTGTAAATCCACTCCTTTCTGAATCGCCGCAGCGTCCTTACTATGTATTAACCAAACCGAGTCCACTCCTTCCGAATGCCTCAAGGTCCTTCCTACTGAATCACCTGTAAACCAGGATGATTAAACTCGTCATAGGCTGAGCAATCAGCTATTCGAACAGTAAACACTTATCTATTTAAACAAAAACCTTGAAGCATGAAAAAGATTTTACTTTCCTTAATGCTGTTAGTGGTCTCAGGCTACGCAGTAAAAACATTCGGCCAGAGTGGTTGTTCCAACCCTGGATCTTGCGATGTTGTCCTAACAGGAGTTGAAATTGGGGTAACTCAAAAGAATTGTAATTTTGGTGGCAATCCCAATAAGATGGAAATTGTTTTTGACCTTAAGTTTAAATTAAAAGCTAATGGAGGTAATAAATGGATATTCATCCATAGTTATTTGCAGAGCGACTATCCCACAGTTCAGGCTCCTCCGAGTGTTAGTGGATTTTTCCCATGTTCAGGTGGAGCTCAGGACCCACCAACAGCTGTGAATGGTGGAAATCTACCTACCAGTTATGGCCAGGCATTAAAGTCTTTTCTGAATATTGGATTGAATAATAATGGGGCAACAACTATTTTAGCCTCTAACGGTTATATCCCAGACGCATCAGTTGTATTAAATAGTCCTACCGGGCCTGCAGCCAATTCTCCGGGTATGACTGTTACCAAAACAAATTTACCTGTTCAGGCAGTTGATAGTTTTTCTTTGAAAAATATTAGGGTAATAATTAATGCACCATGTTTTATTCAACCTGCTAATGTTATCCCTACCCCGATCATTGTTAAAACTGATGTTTGGTCAACTAATGCCAGCAGTGTGGGCAAAGCGCAATGTTGGCTAGGAGGTATTACCAATGGATTTAATGATCCTCTTATCAATGCAAACAAGCCATGTAGTAGCCCCCGTACTTATACCTTAAATATCAGCACTACAAATTTAACACCTACTACACTAACCTACGCTGGTTATATAGATGTAAATGAAGATGGTGCAGTTAATGTGGGAGATATTCAAATTCTTGGTGGAACTTTTCCTGGTTTTGTTGCAGGAAATCCTTATTTCACCCCGGCACCCACTACTTATCCGCCCTACTCCAATACCCCTGGTATAGCAGAAAAGCCTTTACTCTTCATAGCTACTACACCGCTTATATTTAATTCTATCTCAACACCTAAAATATATACTCAAGCAGGTTGTATTGCACTTCCTGTTGGTTTCAAATCATTCACAGCTGTAAGAAATCATTCTAATGTTGTGGTGAAATGGGAAACATCTACAGAAATAAATAACAGTGGCTTCGCGGTAGAACGTAATATCAATGGTGTATGGGAACAGATAGCTTTTGTACCCTCACAGGCCACTAATGGCACCAGTGCAGGCGCCCTTAATTATCAGTTCATCGACCTGAACAATACAAAAGGGATCACTCAATACCGGATCCGCCAGGTGGATATTGACGGCAAATCTAAGAATAGTGATATCCGTGCCGTTCGTGGTGAAGGCCAGTCGGGTGGAGTGATCATATACCCCAACCCTACTAACGATGGCAAAGTGAACATCGTCTTCGAAGACGCGAATATCACCCGTGATGTTGCGGTGATGGATATGAGCGGCAGAACAGTAAAACAAATGAGAAACGTTACCAATAACAATATTACTATCGAGAACCTGACACCGGGAATGTACACAGTAAGAATTGTGGCACCTGCTACCGGTGACCAGATCGTGCAGAAGATCGTGGTGAATAAACGATAAATGCTCAAGGTTTTTAAGTAAACCTTCGGGGATGGCCTTCGGGCTGTCCCCTTTTTTGTGCCGTGCTGCGCACTCATATTTCTCGCGGCGTACGCAAAGGAGCAAAGGGCGCGGCGCTTACCAAATCAAACAAACCTGCATTCGCTGCGTTCGCTGCTCCTCCGCGTCCGCCGCGAGAAATGTATTCACTGCGTACGCCGCGAGAAATATAAAAAAAATGAGAAAGGCGTTCCCGGCACTTTCTCATTTCTTATTTCTCATTTCTCATTCTTACGCAAACTCTTCTTTAGAAGTCTTACTGTACTCATCGATCAGCTTACGTTGCAATTCGAACGGCACCGCTTCATACGCTTTGAAATGCATTTTAAATTTCGCCCGGCCCTGCGTAATAGAACGAAGCGAAGAAGAATACCCATCCATCTCCGCGAGCGGCACCCGGGCGATCACTTTCTGGAAATGCCCTTCACTATCGATACCTTCTACAATGGCACGACGGCTTTGCAAATCACCCATCACCGCGCCGGTCAGGTCATCCGGGCAAAGGACCTCTACCTGGTAGATAGGTTCCAGGATCTGGGGATCCGCCTGTTGGAAAGCCTGGCGGAAAGCCTGCAACCCGGCGATCTTAAAGGAGATATCATTACTGTCGACAGGGTGCATCTTGCCATCATATACACATACGCGGATATCCCTTGCATAAGAACCTGTCAGCGGCCCGTTGTGCATCTTTTCCATCACTCCTTTTAATACCGAAGGAAGGAACCTTGTTTCGATCGCCCCGCCCACAATACAATTGTAAAAAACAAGTTTGCCACCCCAGTCCAGCTCATGGGTATCACGGGCCCTTACATTCAGGTCGCTGGGTTCCGGCATCCCTTCATACCAGGGTTCGATACGGAGGTATACTTCTCCAAACTGGCCGGACCCGCCGCTTTGTTTTTTATGCCGGTAATTTGCATCGGCCATTTTGCGGATCGTCTCGCGGTAAGCGATCCGGGGCTTTATGAATTTCACTTCCACTTTATGCTGCTTCTCGATTTTCCATTTGGCTACAGCAAGATGCATATCGCCCTGGCAATGTATCAGTGTTTGTTTTAATTCGGAAGACACTTCCACCAGCAGCGTCGGGTCTTCTTCCCTTAACTGGTGTAAAGCCTGTGATAGTTTTTCCTCCTCCCCTTTTTTCAGGGTCTCGATCGCCACCGTCATATTGTGTGACGGGAATTCGATAGAGGGAAGTTCATAATTCTTCCCCCTGCTGTGGTGAGTATTGTTGACATGGGTATTTTTAAGTTTGAGCGTAGCGCCGATATCACCGGCTACCAGTTCATGCGTAGTGGTTCGTTTATTGCCTTCTACCAGGAACAACTGGTTTATTTTTTCGGTAACCCCCGTGCTTTCGTTTTCCAGTTCCATCCCCACTTTTACGGTGCCGGAATACACTTTAAAGAAAGACATTTCTCCTACATGTGGTTCCGAAATGGTCTTGTAAATAAAGATACAGGCCGGTCCATTCGCGTCACAGTCAAGCTTGTCACCGCTTTTGGTGGTCTGTGCAGGCATTTCATTGGCGCTGGGACAAACATTATCGATAAAGCCCATCAGCCGGCCACTGCCCATATTTCTTTCCGCGGACAGGCAGAAGAGCGGGAACAGGTCGTGGTTGATCATGGCTTTTTTCATTCCCATTTTCATCTCATCCTCCATCAGTTCGCCTTTATCAAAATAGATCTCCATCAGGGTCTCGTCATTGCTGGCGATCGCTTCGATCAGTTCTTTATGAAGGTTCTCGGCTTTTTCTTTCTCCTCATCAGGTATCGGTAATTTTTCCGGTTTACCACCGGCATCCTTGAATTTATACATCGTCATTCTTAATACATCGATGATCTCGTGGAAGCCGGCACCCGTCTGGCGAGGGTATTGGACGACAACCACTTTATTACCAAAATGCGCTTTGGCCTCCCTCACGGTCCTGTCAAAGTCTGCATTATCATCATCCAGTTTATTCACCGCGAATATCATCGGTGTTTTGAACTTTTCGGTATACTCCCAGATGATATCCGTACCCACTTCCACTCCCATCTCCGCGTTCAGCAGCATCACACCGGTATCGGCGACTCGCAGGGCGGAGATCACTTCGCCGGTAAAATCATCATAACCGGGTGTATCCAGGATATTGATCTTATAACCTCTCCATTTACTGTGGAGGAGTTTGCTAAAAATAGAATTACCACGTTCCTGTTCCAGTTCGTGGTAATCTCCCGTGGTATTCCTTTCGGCTACCGATCCTCTCCGGCTGATAAGACCAGCCTCGTATAGCATGCATTCCGCTAAGGTGGTCTTCCCGGAGCCGGCATGGCCCAGCAAGACAATATTTTTTACGTGTGAGGTATCAAATTCAGGCATGGCAATCTGTTTTAGAGATGACGAAATGATTTGTCTTTGAATTTAATGGGATACGCAAAGACAGTTTGTAAAGGACAGATTGGTTGGTGGTGGACAGGTATATAAAGTATATAAGTATACAAGTATCTACAGTATATACTTTATATACTCATCTTCTAAACTTTATTTCGTTCGTTTCAAAAAATCATTGAATTCGTTACGGAGACCGTTCAGTTTTTGTTCCAGGAACCGGTACTCGTCAAGCAGGCTTTCATGACGGGAAAGACTGTCTTCATTCGCCGTTCCGTTAAAAGCAACCATCTCAAAGTTCATTTTACGGTCATGCGCTTTGATGGATTGTTTCAGATCGTGAATGTTGATAAGCTGGATGTGAAATTGATTGTGGAGATGTTCTACGTCCTGGAGGTCTTCTTTGGAGAGAGGTTGGCTGGCTACTTGCCGGAGGCGGGATTCGTCCTGGGTGAATTCTTCACGATAATTGCGAAGTTGTTCCCTCCAGCCGTTGCACTCCCGGGTGAGCTGTGAGATGTCTACCTGAACCATGGGATTTAAAATTTTGCGTCTGCCTGGAAGCAGACAAGGTTAAAAAATAAAAAGAACTGATTTTTCCTGCCGGCGATGGGCAGGTTTCCCTGGGGTAACGGAGGTTCAAAATGATGGGTAAATGCTCATAAGTAAGGTAAAAATGTTTTCGGAAAAAACAAATATTTGGGGTACCCTATTTATAAAAAGAAATGCACAGGATCGCGGATTACGTGGATTGTACGGATTAATACAGGTTGGCCACGAATAACTACGAACAGCCAGCCGGATCACTTTGCCTACAAGGTTAACAGCAATTTCAGCCCTGCCGGCATCATGGGAAGCGTGTAGCGATTCCTGTCTCCTGAATTGCGGATACCCAGCGGTGACCTGTAAGGGGGATTGACAAAAGAAGCACCTTCGGGGATATTAGTTTCCCTGAATTTCAATTGTTTTATTCCGAAACCCAGGTAAAGTTCGAGGAATACCCGGTCCTTCCTGCTGATAAAACCCATTGGAACAATGATCCCGGCTTTGAGTAACGCCCCGACCTCATTTTTCAGTTGGGAATAAACCGCTTCCTGGAAATAGGCACACTGACCATTCTGGCAATTGATCCCAAAACGATCCTCCCGTTCCATTTTCGTGTGTTTGTAATGGAATTCAGGCGCAAGAAATGCCTCCGGGTTCTTCCTTTGTTTCTTTGTAAAATGATACCGCAGGTCGGCCCGGATCTTTATACCGGATGGAGATAGCCTGGCGCCTCCATCTGTAAAAGGACTAAAAAATATCCAGGTGGGCTCAAAACTCGCGGAAAAATTTTTATGCCAGCGGTAATTGATACCCAGCATCAGGCCGGCATCATAATCGGCCCAGGAAGTGAGACTGGTACGAAGAGTGAACTGGGGAATATCAGTTAGTTCAACTTGTTTATTTTCTTGTGCCACGACCGTCACTGAAAATAAACTCAACAGGATAAGGGTAAAGGACAAAAGAATGATGCGCATCTGTCAGTTTAAAATTCTTGAAAGAAATACCGGCTGGTGACGAACAGAAATATCATATAGCGACAACCCTCCACTTACCTGGCAAAGAAGAAGATTGCCATAAGGTATCACGTCATAAAATGTTTCGCCGCTGATGGTTCTCACTAACTGCGGGGAATAAGTATTGCGGGTATTGAAGACCATCAGGCCGGCAGTACCATCACATACATACAAAGCGCTGTCACTTGTTCCTAATCCATAAGGACCTGTAAGCGGGATCGTATTCCGGAGCAAAGGTTTTGTAATATCTTTTATATCATATATGACCAACTGGCTGCTAAAGCCGCCACAGGGGCCCGTTCCGTTCAGCGTTGCATAGGCCGTACTGTCTTTAGCTACGACGGGATCACAGCTCATTCTTATTATATAATCCGCCTGGGCGAGCCTCGTGGGTTTCGCGGGATCATTGAGGGAGAAAATGTGCATGGAAAAAGAAGACCCGATAAATAATTTATCCTGGTAAGGGAAGATCGTTTCCACGTTGACGCCGACATCCGTTGTTGATTTAAGAACAGGAGCCACTGATGGATTGGAAATATCAAAGGTCTTCAGGTTGGTCGTATTTACCACGTAGAGATAATTACCGGCTATCGTAAAACGGGCCGTGGAACCGCCTGCGCCGGAAGCGCTTGCCGCGCCGCTGGAATCTTCCTTGCTGCAACTGTTCAATAACAAGGTAAAAGATAAAAGACTAATTAAAAATATTTTCATACGATCACCTCCAGCATTTTGGGTTATCAATATTTTTCATTTGCCAGCCAATAATGTTCCCCTTCTTCGGGTCGGGGCATTCAAAATAAATGGTCGTGAACCGGTCTGGTTTGGGCGGGTATTGCAAGGCGAGGTCCGGGA
>JANMKG010000365.1:0-3970 GCA_031371915.1 Chitinophagaceae bacterium
CTCTCAGTATAATAACTTCTATGTTACCGATACAGAATCACTGTCAGTAGCACAGGTAGGCAAATTGCGCCGTGCCTGTTTCAGTAAAGATGTGGAAATGAAAGTGGCCAAGAACACGCTTATTAAAAAAGCGCTGGAATCACTGGACAGTGAAAAATATGCAGGCGTATATGATTCATTGCATAAAGTAACGGCATTAATGTTCTCGGAGAATCCGAAGAACCCGGCTTTAATTATCAGTTCTTTCCGTAAAGAAAGCCATGGAGATAAACCTGTATTGAAAGCCGCTTTTATCAATGGCGATGTGTACATGGGTGATGATCAATTGAAAGCACTTTCACAGATCAAGACGAAGAATGAATTGATCGGCGAAGTGATCGGCTTGTTGCAATCACCGGCCAAGAGAGTGATCGCGGCTTTATTACATCATCATGAGAAGCAAGCTGCAGGTGCAGATGCAACGGCCCCTGTGGAAAAAGAAGTAAAAGCGGTGGCAGAAGAAAAACCAGCAGCTGTGGAAGCAACACCAACCGCAGAGGCGGAAACAAAACCGTCGGATGATGCGGAAGCAAAGCCTGCAGATGATGCAGCAACAAAACCAGCAGAAGAATAATTTATCAATTGAATTATATACCCAGGCCTGAGGGTCAATAAAGGCAAATTTTTTTAATCACTCCGCCGGAGTCAAAAACAGTGAAGGCGGAAAAAATTTAAATCAAATGGCAGACGTAAAAGCATTAGCAGAAGGCCTTGTAGCCTTAACAGTAAAAGAAGTACAGGAACTGGCTGACTTCTTAAAAACAGAATATGGTATCGAACCCGCAGCAGCAGCAGTAATGGTTGCAGCTGGTGGCGACGGTGGTGGCGCAGCAGCAGTGGAAGAAAAAACCGCATTCAACGTTGTGTTGAAGAGTGGTGGTGCTTCCAAACTGAACGTAGTTAAGATCGTAAAAGATCTGACCGGTCTTGGTTTGAAAGAAGCAAAAGACCTGGTTGACACCGCTCCTAAGAACATCAAAGAAGGCATCTCCAAAGCAGAAGCTGACGAAATTGTAGCCAAGCTGAAAGATGCAGGTGCAGATGTAGAGATCGAATAATTCTAATTACTGTAATATTTTTAAACCCTTCGTCCTTTGATAAACTCATGACGGAGGGTTTTTTATTGGGAGACCAGATAGGGTGCTTCTTTGTTATAAATCTCGTCTGTCACCGCCATTATTTTTTTAATGTCTTCCACTTTTGAAAATGGCCCATGCTCATTTCTGTAAGCAACAATTGGATTGGCAAGGCCCCATTTGATATATGGATGAACTTTTAATTCATCAACCGTTGCTGTGTTGATATTTATTTTCCGGATTGAATTATTTTCAAATTTCAGGTATTGTTTTATTTTTTGAAAAGTGGAATCAGCCAAACCAAAAGTTTCACCAACCTGTGCCACAGAATAGAAACCGCCCAATTTATCCCGGAAGTTGATGATCCTTGCTGCCAGCTTGCTTCCTATACCAGGTAAGGAAATAAAAGCAGTCGTATCTGCTGAATTAATATCAATAACTGAATACCGGCGAACATTATTTTTTGCTGGGGGATATTCTGTTAACGGTTTATCAGGAAAATCTTTATTAATTTTCGTTTCATTTGATATTTCGATTTTTATGTAAGGAGCTATTCTTTCATATTCATTGGGAAAAAGACCGTAAATTTTTTGCAAGTCTTCCTGTTTCCTGAACTTTCCGCCTTTGCTTAAAAAATTTTGAATCGTACTGATCGTTTTATCCCTAAGCCCTAATCGGTGCCATCCTTCTGATGACAAGGTGTTGGGATCAAAATAAAATAATTCTGATTTTGACTTAGCGGGATATTTATCAGTTGGCCGGTCATATTGGTAAGCCGTGTTTTTGTCATCATCATATTTGTTGTATTGGCTCACGGATTCTTTTTGCTCCAATCTTTTCATAGCTGCTATCCAGGTCGTATCTGCCTGGGTTGGTTTTGAATGATCGAACCGTGATAGCATTTTTGGCAGAAAGAATATCCCGGCAATGATCAAAACAATGGTAATAATGGCGATCCTGTCCCTACGGGTAAAGGTGAAATAATCAGCTAACATTTCTTTCCATCTCATAACCAATAATTTCTTTCAAACTAAGCCAGTGAGACAAGCCTGAAAACGTTTTTTCACCAAAATTTGGCGGGATTTTTGTCGGGAACTTTTTCTTGTTAGAGAATGATAAATCCTTACCTTTGCAATCCTTTATTTTGGCCAATTATATTTTGACGCTCCAAATCATGCTTAAATAGTTGATAGTCACAGGTTTTTGTTTCTTCTGATCCGAAAACCTGAGTATGATTTGTACGTCCTGAACTCTCTTTAAACCGGTATTTACACATATGTCCTCAACTAAAGTGAATCAAAGAGTGGATTTCGGTAAAATCAGGCACCTGGCTGAAGCTCCCGACCTTCTTGAAGTACAGATCCAATCGTTCAAAGAATTTTTCCAATTAGAGACAACTCCGGACAAACGAAACATTGAAGGTTTGTTCAGAGTGTTTAAAGAAAATTTTCCGATCACCGATACCCGGAACATTTTCGTATTGGAATTCCTGGATTATTTTATTGATCCGCCACGCTATACTATCGAAGAATGTATGGAAAGGGGATTGACCTATGCTGTTCCTCTCAAAGCCAAACTTCGTTTGAGCTGTAATGATGAGGAACACGTGGACTTCCAGACCATTGTTCAGGATGTATTCCTGGGTAATATTCCTTATATGACGCCCCGCGGAACCTTCGTTATTAACGGAGCCGAAAGGGTTGTTGTTTCCCAGTTGCATCGTTCACCGGGTGTATTCTTTGGTCAGTCGGTTCACCCGAATGGAACCAAGATCTACTCGGCAAGAGTAATTCCATTCAAAGGAGCCTGGATGGAATTTGCTACAGACATCAACAATGTGATGTATGCATACATTGACCGTAAGAAAAAATTCCCGGTTACCACATTGCTTCGTTCTATCGGTTACGAAACGGACAAGGATATCCTTGAACTGTTTGGTATGGCCGATGAGGTAAAAACAGATAAGAAGACCTTAGGAAAATATTTGGGTAAAAGATTAGCAGCACGTGTACTCCGGACATGGGTGGAAGATTTTGTGGATGAAGATACCGGTGAAGTCGTATCCATTGAAAGAAATGAGATCGTAATGGAAAGAGACACTGTGCTGGATGAAGAAGGCATTGCCACTATTACCGAACTGGATGTAAAGAGTGTCTTTATCCAGCGGGAAGATGTCGGTGGTGATTATGCGATTATTTACAACACGCTCAATAAAGATACTTCCAATAGCGAACTGGAAGCTGTTCAGTTCATTTACCGCCAGCTTCGTGGAGCTGATGCACCGGATAATGAAACGGCACGTGGTATCATTGATAAATTATTCTTCAGTGATAAGCGTTATGACCTTGGTGAAGTTGGGCGTTACAAGATCAACAGGAAATTAAGTATCGATCAGCCGCTTGAAAAGAAAGTACTGACAAGAGAAGATATTATTCTGATCATCAAATATCTCGTTCGCCTCACAAATGGCAAAGCTGAGATCGATGATATTGATCACCTGAGCAACCGTCGTGTACGGACCGTGGGTGAACAATTATATGCTCAATTCGGTGTTGGTCTTGCCCGTATGGCCAGGACCATCCGCGAAAGAATGAACGTTAGGGATAACGAGGTATTTACCCCTGTTGACCTGATCAATGCAAGAACGCTTTCATCTGTGATCAATTCATTTTTTGGTACATCACAGTTGTCACAGTTCCTTGACCAGACAAATCCTTTGAGTGAGATCACTCACAAACGTCGTATCTCAGCACTCGGGCCAGGTGGTTTGAGTCGTGAAAGAGCAGGCTTTGAGGTTCGTGACGTACACTACTCTCACTATGGGCGTTTGTGTACCATTGAAACACCGGAAGGTC
>JANMKG010000402.1:0-2602 GCA_031371915.1 Chitinophagaceae bacterium
GCCAACATGGTGGCGGGTCACATTCTTATCATTTGCCTTATATCGCTGATCTTTATTTTTGGAGGGCTGAATAAATATGTGGGAATCGGGTTTACCCCGTTATCACTCGGGTTTACCATCTTTATCTATTTTATCGAGATACTGGTGGCATTCCTGCAGGCTTATATCTTCACGTTCCTGACGGCGGTTTTCATCGGCCAGGCCATGGAAGGAAGTCATGATGATGTCGATGGCCATGCAGAAGAAGTAATTATTTAAGTTTTTAATCATTATAAAAATCACAATTATGGATCTAATGAATGTTTTGTTAAGCACCCCGCTCGGTAACGCAGGTGGCGCTGTTGGCGCAGGCCTTGGTGCGATCGGTGCCGGTATTGGTATTGGCCAGATCGGTAAAGGAGCACTTGAAGCGATTGCCCGTCAGCCGGAAGCTATCAATGACATCCGTAGCAACATGATCCTTACTGCCGCGCTGGTAGAAGGAGCCGCGTTGTTCGCGATCATCATTGGTTTGCTGGCGATGGTGCTGTAAAAAACTACTGCATCCGATGCACAGGGCGGAGGGTGCAGTTTTTAAAACCCCTGTTCCGCCAGCCGGCGGAGACTTAGGTTTGATTCGTCCGAAAGGATATAAAAAGTTCTTTATTGTAAGTGTTTGATGTAATCGCCTGAGGTACTACTATCATCGTCCTGAAGCCTGTGCTGAGACAGGTCGAAGCATCGCACACTTGTACTGTATAGTAATATTGAGCATTTTGGAACATTTTCAAATTGCTTGATTTTCAAATTTTCAAATCGGTTTTATGCAATTACTTACACCCGCATTGGGACTCCTGCTCTGGACACTGGTCGCCTTCCTGGTTGTTTTTTTTATACTGAAAAAATATGCCTGGCCCGCTATTGTTGGCGGCCTGAAAAAAAGGGAAGACATGATCGCTGAATCACTGGCAACCGCAGAAAAAGTGAAGGCGGAAATGGCGCAGATGAAGAATGAGAATGAAGCCTTGCTGGCTTCTGCCCGTGAAGAAAGAGCCAAATTGCTGAAAGAGGCAAGAGAGACAAAGGATAAGATCATCAACGAAGCGAAGGAACAAGCAAAGACAGAAGCCAATAAAATAGTTACCGAAGCCCAGGCGGCGATCAATGCCCAGAAAATGGCGGCCCTGACGGAAGTAAAGAACCAGGTAGGAAAGCTGGTGATCGAGGTAAGTGAAAAAGTGTTGCGGAAAGAGCTGGCGAATAAAGAAGCCCAGGAAGCCCATATCAAGGGACTGGTTGATGAAGTAAAGATGAATTAAACTAGTTACTGGTTACTAGTAACTGGTGCCTGGTCTAACGACCAGTGACCAGCAACCAGGAACAAGAATATGCCCAATCCACGTTTAGCAACGAGATATGCGAAATCACTGATCGACCTGGCCATTGAAAAGGGTCAGCTGGAGAAAGTGTTTGCCGATATGCAATGGCTTAATGCTGTTTGCAAAAGCAACCGTGATTTTGTTAACCTGCTGCGCAGCCCGGTCATTAAAGGGGATACCAAGAAGAAAATACTGGAAGCCATTACGGCGGGACATATCAGTGAAATGACTGCGGGATTCAACCGGCTGCTGATCACAAAAGGAAGGGAAAGTAACCTGCCGGAGATCAGCGCTGCTTTTATCAGCTCTTATAAAGAAAAGAAGGATATACAGACGATCATGCTTACAACGGCCGCGCCTGTTACAGAAGAGGTTAAAAAGGCAATCATCGAGCAGGTAAAGAAGACAGCGGGATTCCAGCACGTGGAACTGGAAGAGAAGATCGACACGGACCTGATCGGAGGTTTTGTATTGCAGGTGGGAGACAAGCTGGTAGATGCGAGCATCGCGTATGACCTGAGAACGATTGCCAAGCAGTTTGAGAATAATGATTTTATTTATAAGATAAGATAGACGGAAAGTCAGTAAGTCAGTAAGTCAGTAAGTCGGAAAGTCCGAAAGACCGGAAGACGCTCGCTACTATAGTAAATTTCTTTCCGACTTTCGGTCTTTCGGACTTTCGGACAAGGAAAAGTCGGGACAGTAGGAAACAACTATAAACAATAAACAACAAACCATAAACATTCTTATATGGCAGAGATTAAACCAGATGAAATATCAGCGATACTGCGCCAGCAGTTAAGCAACTTCAATGCAGCGGCCGACCTGGAAGAAGTAGGAACCGTATTGCAGGTGGGTGATGGTATTGCCCGTGTGTACGGATTGGGCAATGTTCGCTATGGTGAACTGGTAGAATTTGAAAGTGGTGTAAGAGCAATTGCTTTAAACCTTGAAGAAGATAATGTGGGTGTAGTATTGATGGGAGAAAGTCATGGTATCAAAGAAGGCTCAAAAGTAAAACGTACCGGCAAGATCGCTTCTATTAATGTAGGAGAGGGAATGGCAGGCCGTGTTGTTAATACATTGGGTCAGCCAATTGATGGCAAGGGTCCTATCACCGGTGAATTATATGAAATGCCGCTGGAAAGAAAGGCCCCCGGGGTTATCTTCCGGGAACCGGTAAAAGAACCTTTACAAACAGGTATCAAAGCCATCGACGCGATGATCCCGATCGGGCGCGGGCA
>JANMKG010000209.1:0-4980 GCA_031371915.1 Chitinophagaceae bacterium
GACCCCGACCTGATGATCATCAACAAACCGGCGGGCATGGTCGTGCATCCGGGGAGTGGTAATTATACAGGCACTTTACTAAATGGTATCTCTTATTATCTCCAGCAACAAAATCCTTCAATCTCGGAAGATGTGCTGCCCCGATTTGGGCTGGTTCACCGTATTGATAAAAACACCAGCGGTCTGCTCGTTCTCGCCAAAACAGACAAAGCCATGCGGCAACTCGCCAAACAATTTTTTGATCACACGGTAAAACGCCGCTACATGGCGCTTGTCTGGGGAGACCTCACTAATGACGCAGGAACGATTGTTGCGCATGTTGGTCGTAATCTTCGTTTCCGCAAATTGTTCGAAGCTTACCCCGAAGGAGATCATGGCAAAGAAGCGATCACGCATTACAGGGTGCTTGAACGATTTGGGTATGTTACCCTGGTGGAATGTGTTTTAGAGACCGGGCGTACCCACCAGATAAGAGTACATATGAAGTACCTGGGGCACCCGCTCTTCAACGATGATTTTTATGGAGGTGATAAAATTGTAAAAGGGACGGTATACACGAAGTATAAACAGTTCGTGGAAAATTGTTTCCAGATCTGCAAGCGCCAGGCCCTGCATGCAAAAACGCTGGGTTTCATCCATCCTTCCACCGGTGAAGAAATGTTCTTTGAGACCGATCTGCCGGAAGATATGGAACAGGTAATCAGTAAGTGGAGAAAGTATTCCCAGTCTGTCGGGAAATGATCATTCACTGAAATCAAACAGCGTGGCCGTAAAAAAACCTCTTTCCCTTTTTTTAAAGACCACATCCCAGTTACCAATATACTTGAGCAGCCTTGGTACCAGATAGCCACCGATCTTCGTCATCTGCACCTCCATGTGTACGTCAAAATCATAGACCCCGGCGTCATAACTCATGTCATAATTCCGGGCCATTACCTCCATTGTCTTTGCATTGAACCAGGTGATCATGTTGTCAATAACGATGTCGTTCCTTTCACCTCCGCTTAAACCTGTTTTTGCTTTTATGGAAAAGATATAGCAGGATTGTCCTTCGTAATCACCGAAATCAATAAGGAAATCATAATACTTCGCATGCCCGGGTTCGAAGATGTTTATCTTATCGCCGATAAATGGTATGCCGGGGATCTTTTTACCGGGATTAAAAAAAAGCATTTTTAATTGTTGCTTGTTCTTTTCAATTCCCTTGTACTCCTTCGGATCGAAATCGATGCCTTTGACAATATTGTTTTCACCGCAAACGGTTCCTTTTGTAAAAAAGAGACCGGCATACATTTCCGCCGTGTTATACCGGTAGCTGCCATTATCCTCGTAGAAATTACCGGTTGTCTTTTCATCCAGCACCTGCATCGTACGGCAGCCTTTGCTGCGTGTCTGCCGGGTCTTACTTTCCAGGGAGGCTTTGATATTCCCTTTCTTATCTTTTATGGCGATATCATTCCAGGCGGAATAAGTGAGCAGGTGAAGATTCCGGAAAGCCTTGTAAAACGTTGTATCATTCTTAACCTGTTCGATAAAGCGGGCTACATTGAGGTCGGTGCGGATGACCACTTCGGTAAGATTGACCATTTTAGCGAGGCGTTCGTTATCCAGCGAATCTTCGGTCTGGGCATGCATGGATACAGCAATGCCGGTCAACAACAAGGCCAGCATGATTTTCAGCTTCATCCTGCAAATTATCACATTGCGGTAAAATTGCAGTGAAATATAAAAGGGAACTCCTATTTTTATCGGCTAATCAACAAAACTTATAGGATGAAAAAAATAGTACCGTTTCTTTTTTTTATTGGCTTTACTGCGGGAGCGAATGCACAGGATACCGCGGCCATGAAGAAACATTACCTCAAGATCTATAACCAGGGACTGCTTTATAATGATCTGAATACCGGTGTGTATGCGCTGCAGGGCTACCTGGCCATTGATAACAATATACACTACAGGGACACCTTGTCCATGTTGTATTATGCCACCAAAAATTATTATAGCTCGCTGCTGCTGGGAAAAGAAGTGTATGAAGCTATGCCGGATAACCTGGAAGCGATCGCCCGTACGGCTGAATGCTATGATGAAATGGGCGATCCTAAAACAGCGGTCAGTCTTTTTGAAAAAGTCGTCCCCAAAACAAAGAACCCCTACCAAACTTATAAAATGGCCGTTTGCCTGTACCAGATAAAAAGAACAGCAGAAGCGGAGGCTTCTGCAAGAGCTGTGCTGGCGGATACGAGTAGTAAAAGGATTGGGATCAATTTTACTTCAGCAGACGGTGTCGAGCAGGCTGTGTCATTAAGCGCCGGAGCCGCCAACCTGATGGGAGTGATCAAAATGGATGCGGGCAATTATGCAGGCGCCAAAGCAGATTTTCAAAAAGCATTGTCGCTATACCCGCAATTTACCGGCGCCAAACAGAACCTGGATGCCTGTGAAAAGAAATTGAAAGGCGGTGTTAAACCAAAGGGGAAATAAAAAGACAGGGGAAATTTTTTATCCCGGGAAAGACATTTTATAGTCCACATTCACCTTCCCTTTGGAAATATCATTGAGCTTTCCTTTCATGAGTTTTCTTTTCAGGGGGGAGATATGATCGATGAACAGCTTTCCTTCTATATGGTCATACTCATGCAGGATGACCCTGGCTGAGAGACCGGTGAAACTCCGGGTATGGGGTTCAAAATGTTCATCCACGAAACGCAGGGTCACGGTTTCCTGTCGGTAAATATCTTCTCTTATCTTGGGGATACTCAGGCAACCTTCATTATAAGACCATTCTTCGCCTTCCAGTTCAACAATATGAGCATTAATAAAAACAGCCTTCACTCCCGGGGCATCCGGGAATTCTGTTTTTTCTACTTCGTCCATATTGCGAAACATCTGCTCTGTATCGACTACGAAAAGACGGATATCCTTATTCACCTGGGGAGCGGCCAGGCCCACGCCACTACTGGCATACATGGTTTCCCACATATCTTCTATGAACTTGTCCAGTTTAGGATAGTTCTTATGAATGTCTGTTGCCAGTTTCCTGAGGACCGGGTTCCCGTAAGCTACTATCGGAAGGATCATACTGTGTTTAAAATTTATTCCGGCAAATTTACGACTATCCAACGGACCGCAGGTACTCCTGCAACATGATCGTAGCGGCGATCTCATCCACGAGGGCCTTGTTACGGCGGTCTTTTTTCTTCATTCCCATCTCGAGCATGGCATCCTTTGCCATTTTGGAAGTGTAGCGCTCATCGACTTTTTTCAACGGCATGGCAGGGAAATGCTTTTGCAGGTCTTTGATACATTTTTCTACAAGTGGTGTGGCATGCGTACTGCTGTCATCCCAGTTGGTCGGCCAGCCGATAACGATCAGCTCAACGGGTTCTCTGGCAAAATATTCCTTGAGGAAGGGGATAAGCTCTTTTGAATGCAGGGTCGTCAGCCCCGTGGCAATGATCTGCAAAGGATCGGTAACGGCGATACCGGTGCGTTTGAGGCCGTAGTCTATAGAAATGATCCTCGCCATATAAATACATTAGAACGCAGATATTTATGATGATTATGATCTCTTAAGATTATCTGCGTTAATCATAAAAATCTTAATGATCTGCGTTCTGATCCTTATGATCGATTAAGATTTGCTGCGTAAATCATAAAAATCATAAATATCTGCGTTCCATTTTAATTGATAAACAGATCTGCTATCACAAAGATGGCGAAAACGACGGAAGCGATACCGTTGGATGTCATAAAAGCCAGGTTTACTTTCCGCAAGTCCGTTGGCTTAACGATCGAATGCTGGTAGATCAGCATGCCCACAAATACAGCTACGCCGATCCAGTACAACCAGCCAAATTCTCCATACCAGCCGGCGAATACAACTGCTCCCGCACTTAATAAATGTAACAATTCAGATATTCTTAATGCTTTCGCTTTTCCCAACCAGGCGGGAATAGAATAAAGCTTTTGAGATTTATCAAATTCTTCATCCTGTAAGGCATAAATAATGTCAAACCCGCTGACCCAGAAAATAACAGTTAGTGAAAAGAGAACAGGTAATAATGAAAAATCTCCTGTTACCGCCAAATACGCACCGATCGGGGCCAGGGATAATCCAAGACCCAATATCAAATGACAAAGAGGGGTAAATCTTTTGGTATAACTATATCCTAACACGACTGCTAAGGCGATAGGTGATAAATAAAAACAGATCCTGTTGATAAAAAAAGTACAGGCAATAAACAACAGGCAATTGACAATAGTGAACAGCAAAGCATTCTTTGCGGTAATTATTCCAGAGGGAATCTCCCTTATTGCTGTACGCGGGTTCTTTGCATCAAATTGCCGGTCGAGATAGCGGTTGAAAGCCATCGCGGCGCTACGGGCGAAGACCATGCAAAGGATCACCAAAACAAATTTTATAGCAATCTCCTGCAGGGTAAACAGCGGCATTATGTTGCCATCCGTAGAGGATTCCTTACCCCACCCGATGGCATTGTTAAGATTCCATTGACTGGAAGCATGTTTTGAATAATACATCAACCCAAGGGAAAAACCGATCAGTGCGAAAGGCATCGCGAAGATGGTATGGGAGAACTTTATAAGACTTAAATAGCTTTTTACTTTGTTCATGAATACACAATATTCAATTTACAATGTTCAATTTACAGGTTTCACAACTCCCCTTTAGGGGATGGGGGTATAACTTCTGACCTTACCCATATTAATTAATGTTCGGTTCTGCCTTTTACCGGCGGTGCGATTTTAGTTCTTATAAGTTCCCACAGTACCACCCCTGCTGCCGTGGCAATATTCAATGAATGCTTCATCCCCAATTGAGGGATCTCGATACAGCCATCGCAACTGTCGATCGTAGATTGCTCCACTCCTGTTACTTCATTCCCAAATATCACGGCAATATGTTCATTTTGCCTGAAGCTTGCTGCCTGCAGCTTGTAACTATTCTCTGCCTGCTCCACG
>JANMKG010000417.1:0-2390 GCA_031371915.1 Chitinophagaceae bacterium
GTTAGCCAGCCCCGCAAAAACAAATACATATATTATGGAAAGTACCTCCAATTGATAGTTTAGGCAGATAAATTGATAGTTCTTAATCATGTGGGAAAACCAATCCCGGCATATTGAATAACATGACCGATATGATCTATAATCAAAGTCTGTTCATCATGGCTCCTGCCTCAAAGGTTTGGGATGCGCTGATCAATCCTGAAGTAACGCCTCAATACCTGTCCTGCAGTCTGGTAAGTGACTGGACACCCGGAAACCCGGTAGTATGGAAAAGCGCAGCGAATGAAAACGAACATGCAAAAGGAACGGTACTTAATTTTGAGCCTGAAAAAGAACTGGCCTATACGGTATTTGACCCCAATGCAGGATATGTCGACGATCCGGTAAATTATCTTACTAACCGTTTTGAATTGATTGCTGAAAATGGCGGCACACGCCTGGAGTTCTCACTCGGAGATTTTGCTTCCGTAGAAAATGGTGAGAAAAGATATCGTGAAGCCGTGATCAGCTGGGAAATGACATTGAATACTTTAAAGAGATTGTTGGAAGATTAATTTCCCGGGTTTTAAAGCCGGGGCAATTAAGTATATTTATCGAACAAAAAACGTTGAATGATCAGAAAAATAACTGCTTCCTTACTTTCCTTTTTTCTTCTTGGTTCCAATGTTAATGCACAAAGTGGCTATAGTAATTTTAATCGCCAGTCAGCCCGGTTGAATGTGCTCGTGAAGGATAATCCACAACTGGTGAAATTAAGATCGATCGCTAAAACAGCTGGGGGAAAGGATATCTGGATGATGACAATTGGCTCAGGTAATACTGAAAACAAGCCGGCAATCGCTATTGTGGGTGGAGTGGAAGGCAACCATTTACTGGGAACTGAACTGGCCATAGGCTTTGCGGAAAAATTACTGGGGAATAAAACGGATAGCATTGCGGACCTATTATCGAAAACCACTTTCTATATATTTCCCAATATGAGTCCCGATGCGATGGAGCAATACTTCGCTCCGTTAAAATATGAAAGGCAGGGAAATGCAAGTGTAACAGATGATGACAGGGATGGTAAGACGGATGAAGATGGTTACGATGACCTTGATGGAAATGGTAAGATCACAATGATGCGGGTTGAATCACCGATCGGTGAGTATAAAGTGAACCCTGAGGATCCAAAGGGACTCGTAAAAGCAGATCTTACGAAAGGAGAAAAAGGTAAATACATATTATTTACAGAAGGGATAGATAATGACAAGGATGGAAACTTCAACGAAGATGGGGAAGGTGGGGTTTGGTTCAATAAGAATCTAACATATAAACATCCGTCATTTACGCAAGGTTCAGGAGAATTTCCTGTTTCTGAAACAGAGACAAGAGCTTTGCTGGATCAGCTATACCAGCTTTTTAATGTGTATGCTGTTGTAAGCTTTTCATCAAACAATAATCTTTCTGTCCCCTTCTCTTATAATTCAGCAAATGCAGCCCAACGCATACCATCCGGTTACCTTGAGCAGGATGCAAAGGTTAATGCGATCGTATCGGATCTCTACAATAAAGCAACCAACATGAAGGATGCTCCAAAAAGTTCACCTGCAGGTGGCGATCTTTTATCATGGGCGTATTATCATTATGGCCGCTTCAGCTTCAGTACACCCGGCTGGTTTATTCCAAAACCAAAAGCGGATACAACAAAGAAAGAAAAACCGCTGGCCGTGAGTGATTCAGTAGTATCCTGGCTGCGGTGGGCAGCTACGCAAAATATTCAATCAGATTATACAGAATGGAAGAAGATACAACACCCGGATTTCCCAAACCAGAATGTTGAAGTTGGTGGTGTGGATCCTTTTGTATTGACAAATCCGCCATATAACATAGTTGCAGATATCACCGACAAACATACCGGTTTTATCATAAGGCTTGCCGGCATGCAACCCCGGATAGATATTACAAATATTAAAACAGAAAAATTAGGGAACGGGGTCACCCGTATAACCGCCACCGTTATGAATACAGGGGTATTGCCTTCGCATTCAAAACTGGGAGAGCGAAGCTATTGGGTAAAAAGGATCAATGTGAAGCTGAATACAGGGCCAAATCAATCGGTGCTTAGCGGCAGGAAGATACAGGTATTGAATTCTTTGGAAGGATATAGCTCTAAAGAACTCACGTGGCTTGTAAAAGGTACAGGCAAGCTGGAGATCGAAGCAGGAAGCCCCACTACAGGAAGTAAAAAAACAGAAATAACGCTCTAAACGTTTATATATAAACATGAGATCCTTAAAAATAATTTTATTCGCCTGTCTCTTTTTAACTGTTGCCGTTAAAGCACAAACCAGCCAGCAGTTGTATAAAGCAGCGGGCTCTCCGGTTAATCCAAAAGTTGCAGTGAGTTG
>JANMKG010000425.1:0-2956 GCA_031371915.1 Chitinophagaceae bacterium
GCAAAGTATAACGCGGTTATTGCCGCCCTTGGCAAAATTCTCTTTCGCTGTTTTGTACGCCAGTTTAATTCCCTCGCCACCCGCTGTGGAACCACCGGCTTCCAGTTTATCGATCGCGTCTTTGATAGTTGTTTTATCAGCACCACTTGTGGGAGACAATACAAGACCAGCCGCGCCCGCATACACCACGATCGACACTTTATCCTGTGCTCTTAATTGTTCCACCAGCATTTTCATCGAAGCCTGTACCAGTCCCAGCCGGTCAGGTCCCTGCATGGAACCCGATACATCGATCAGGAAAACAAGATTAGAAGGAGGCAGGTTATCGGTGGATATTTTTTCACCCTGTAACCCGATCAGCACGAGTTTATGATCCTTGTTCCAGGGAGCATCAGAAATTTCTGTATTGATAGAGAATGGATCTTTACCTGTTGGTTGCGGGTATTCATAATGGAAGTAGTTCACCATCTCTTCGATACGCACTGCGCCGGCAGGAGGCATCTGACCCTGGTTGAGAAAACGACGGACATTGCTGTAAGAAGCCGCATCCACATCGATGGAGAAAGTAGAAAGAGGATTTTCTTTTACCCGTAAAAATTTATTTTCATTGATATTATCATAGCCTTCCCGGCTAAACTCTTCCTCTTCACCATCTGCATCCCTGTAATAAGTGCTGATATCTCCCCTTACATTAAGTCCCGATACCTTTCCCGCTAGCGGCTGACTGGTATGATAATCCATGATTCCGTCTTCAGATTTAACCCCTAATGCGGTGACAACAACTTCCTGTATGGCAGCATTGCTCTTTTTTAGTGTGACATTAATAATGGACCGCCCATTGATCCTTTCCTCTGCTGAAATACAATCAATAGCGGAAAAGACCAGTACTCCGGTTGCTTTTGAAACAGTGATCCGGTAAAAACCCTGTACATCTGATGAAGTGCCCTGGGTAGTTCCTTTAATAGCAATACTCGCCCCTTGAATGGGCGAACCTTTTTCGTCAGTTATAGTTCCTGTGATAGTGAGTGAATGTACGGGCCGGAATGCAAGAAAGATAAGAACGACCGGGACGAGGAGGATAAGTATACGCTTCATAAAATTCGTTTAAGTACCCTGATGCGGGTATTTTAGCATTTGCATAGGAGCTCATAAATTTTTATTTGCTAATTTTATCCATTGGCTTTTATCAGGAACATATCCCACACTTCATTAACCGATAAAGAACTCGTTGCCCTGTACAAGGAATCGGGCGACATGACCGTTCTCGGTGAATTGTACCAGCGATACATGGAACTCGTGTATGGTGTTTGTCTTAAATATTATAAGGAACCTGAAACCGCGAAGGACAGCGTGATGCAATTCTTCGAAGAACTGGTAACCAAGTTGAAAAAACATGAAGTGGATAATTTCCGGGGCTGGCTTCACCAGTTGGCCAAAAATCACTGCCTGATGCAGCTAAGAACACCGAGGAACATGAAAACCGTTGAGTTTAAAACAGAGCTTGTGCAATCGGAAGAAAATGTGCATCTGAATGGCGTACTCGAAAAAGAAGAGAATTTCCAGAAAATGGAATACTGTCTCGGGACCCTCGCCAAAGAACAGGCGGAAGCGATCCGGCTCTTTTACCTGGAAGGCAAGTGTTATAACGAGATCGTGGAGATCACCGGCCAGGAATGGAACCAGGTCAGGAGTTTGATACAGAATGGACGGAGGAATTTGAAGAATTGTATGGAAAAGAAAGAGAAGGAAGTCCGGGGTCCGAAGTCCGGGGAAGAACAAAAAAAATAAGAACTTTGTAACGCCATATGGCAAACGATAAGAATATATATAATTATACTGCCGCGGATATTGAAAAATATCACCAGGGTTTGCTTTCGTCCAAAGCGATGCATGACCTGGAAAAAGCAGCGCTGGATGATCCTTTTCTCGCCGATGCGCTGGAAGGTTATGCTGTTCCAGGTGTGAATATGACCACGGATCTCACAGCATTGAAAAAAAGCTTAGCCGAAAGAATGGAGGGAGCAACGGTCATTCCTATAACCAAAGAACGGAGTAATTCTTACCGGGTACTCCGTGCTGCTGCCATGATCATCTTTGTGTTGGGCGCCGGCTTACTGGTCTATCAATTTGGATTCAATAAAAAGTCAGCTGAAATAGCAAAGGCCGATACGGGGAAAACGGAAACGGTAAGAGCGACTGATTCATCCGCCAATTCAACTAAGCCGGTTACGAATCCTGTAGCTGGTTTAACAACCCCTCCGTCAACGCCTTCAAAACCCGTACAGGAAAACATTTCTACAAAAGGTGGCGCAGCCGATGAAACAGTAAATACCAGTACAAATAGTCCTGCAACGACAAATGGCGAAACAACAGTTATGACCGGGAGAGAAACCGCCGGTGCTACGGTTAAACAACCCGGTAACAACCCACCCGCTAGTTCCGCGCCTTCCGGAACAAGAGACCTGGTAATTCAACCCAAAAAAGTCCAGGATAATAGCGATGGGAAAAAAGATCTTGCAAAAGAAGGAGTAAAAACAGAAGCCAAAGAAAAAGCAAACGGGTATGCAGATGTTACCGCTGCTGATAAAGATGTATTAAAAAGACAGGCAGCACAGCAGGCAGAAGACCAGGCCACTAACAAAGCCATTACGGCCAATCGAAAAGCTGAAGAGCAGTTTTACCGTAACCAGTCCATCGGCATACTCCTGCGTGATTCCCCTGCGATCAAGCGGGGCATCTCGTTCGTACTGCATGCGCCAGTTGGAGCGGTCTACCGCGCCAGTAAAGGCATACGTGCCATCCCATTCGCTCAGTTCGATCCATCCATTCGTTCGGTCAGAGAAGAAATTCTGGTCGGTGTAGAAAATAAGATATTGTTTGTAGAGATCGGCTTCCAAGTGGAGCATGTGCCGCATGCCTACGAGACCGGTATTGTCAGGCCTGGCAGCGAAGGTCG
>JANMKG010000093.1:0-6360 GCA_031371915.1 Chitinophagaceae bacterium
ATTTCGATTCGGATCTAAGCACCGCCGAAGTGCGGGAGAAAATGGGTAAGCTAAAACCATTGTATAGTTTCCGGAGTAAATGGGGGTATACCAATAGTGCTTTCATGACAGCAGGTGAGATCATTCCCAAAGTGACGGGGCAATCATGGGCTGATTTTATCACGCAACACATTTTCCAACCCCTGGGGATGAACAGCAGTCTTGCTTTATCCAAGGACATCAAAACCGCCGCCAACAAAGCTTCGGCGCATACCGTTGTAATGGGCGAGCTGAAAAAGATCCCTTATGGAAATATTGATAACCTCGCTCCTGCCGGCAGTATTTCTTCTTCCGCGAATGATATGAGCAAGTGGGTCATGATGCTACTAAACAATGGCAAACTGGATGATAAAGAAATCATTCCTGCTGCAGCGATCGGGCAGACAAGGACACCGCATTCCATACTTGGTAATGGGGGACATATGTTCAACAAATCTCATTTTGCATTATACGGACTTGGATGGTTCCTGGAAGAATATGCCGGGAGAAAGATCGTGGCCCATACGGGCGGCGTAAATGGCTTTGTTACGAGTGTATGCCTGGTACCCGAAGAAAAATTGGGGATCATCGTATTGACAAATACTGATGCCAATAGTTTCTTTGAAGCGCTCCGCAATGAAATAGAAGATGCTTATCTCGGTTTACCGTACCGTAATTACAGCAAAGTCTACCTGGGTTTTCAGCAGGCGGATGAAAAAGAGAAAGAGAAACAATGGAAAGTTATCCGTGACAGTATCGCCATCAATCCTGCAACAGCATTGCCGCTCACTGCCTATGCGGGCGAATATGTTCACGATGTATACGGGAAAATGAATATCAATATCGAAGACGGCAAGCTGATCATGCGGTTTGAACACCATAAAGGGCGGTATGGAACACTGGAGCCCTTGGGCGGCAACCGCTTTTTTTGTACCTATAACGATCCTTTATACGGGATGAAGAAACTGGAATTCACCGTCCTGAAGGGTAAAGTGAGTTCGCTGACGGTGCGGGTGGCAGATTTTGTTGAGTTCACGACCTATGATTTCAAAAAGATACGGTAAGCCTACGTAGAAAAAAGCATGGTTTTCAATTTCTTCTTTTAAAAAATATTATCTTTTGAGTGGTATGAATAATCCTGAGAACAGCCCTTCCCGGTCGCCGTGGAAGGGGCGCATCATCAAGTTTATCATTTATGTAGCCGTTGGCTTTTTAAGTGCCTTTTTATATAAGGAACTTAAGAAGTAGTTTCTTTTTCCGTGAGTCGTGAATGGTGAATGATGAATAGTCAATAGTGAAGGAGGATTCAAAACGACCCAACCAGAAACCAAAAACTATCAACCAGCAACCAAAACTATCAACCAGCAACCAGCTCATGGAAGTACACGCCCATACGCACACCCCACGAAAAAAATGGACACATTATTTCTGGGAATTCTTTATGTTGTTCCTGGCGGTATTCTGTGGATTTTTAGCAGAAAACAAACGGGAGCATTTTGTTGAAAACCAAAGAGCAAAAACCTATGCCCGGGACCTGGTTATTGACCTGGAAAGAGATACGCTGATGATGAGTGTGATCATCCGTCAAATGCATTTACATATAAAATTGACAGATAGCCTTGCTTCTTATGTAAAAGAGCATAGCCTCGATCAAATGAAAAACCTGGATCTTTTTGTATTAGGTAGCCTGGACAGATACAGACCCTATAAGTGGAACCGGTCAACGACCCTGCAATTGATCAATTCCGGAAGCCTGCGTTATTTTTCAGATGCAGAACTGATCAATAAAATCTCTGCCTACGATGCATATACCCATCATCTTGATGAGGATTTCCAGGGCGATGAGGACCGGGCAAACAGTACCGCAACGCGAAGAGACGAAGTGATCGATATGAATTACCCGCAGCATTTTATTTATGGCCTGAGAAATAACCGGGACTCCACCCTGCAAACAGACTTTTATAAACAATTAGCCAATACTGATCACACGGCTATCCTTGCCCTCGATATACGTTCCGTACGAATTTTTGTCAACGATAAATTGAATATCCAGCGAAACCTGTATATAAGATCTGTTGAAGAATTACCGCAGTTAATAAAAGACGCGGGAATGATCATTGAATTACTGAAAAAAGATTATCACCTGTAATGAAAGCCAATAGCCAAAAGACATTAGCCGTGAGTGGTGAATAGTCAATAGTGAATAATGGACAAACGTTAGAGTGGATGCAGGAGTCTAAACGACCCCAACCAAAAACCAGCAACTAAAAACCAGCAACCAGCTCATGGAAGTACATGCACATAGTCATACACCGCGTAAAAAATGGACCCATTATCTCTGGGAATTCCTCATGCTTTTCCTGGCCGTGTTCTGTGGTTTTTTAGCGGAGAACAAACGGGAACATATTGTTGAGCACCAGCGGGAAAAACAATTCATGCGTTCACTGGCTGAAGACCTGGAAACAGATACGGCTGAATTAAGCAAAGCAATTTTAAAAACAGATTCAACTGCCCGGTACGCAGATTCTGTACTTTTTTTTCTTTTTTCGTATAAGCCCGGCACTCAGGTACCCCTGAAGTTCAGCACCCTGATCGGGATAGCAGGTCAACGGCTGACTCTTATCAATACGGACAGGACATCTGCACAGCTCAAGAATTCCGGGTCCATGCGTTTGATCCGTGATAAGGAAGTAAGTGATAACATCCTCCGGTACTGGAAACAGATCGATGAAACAAATATCTCCCTGGACCGGTACATTATTTACCGTGATGCAGGTCGTACGCTTATATTCAAATTGTGGGTGATGCCTGAAATTTATAAACGGGTATCCCCTGCAGATACTATCCAACAAATGAGAGTCATAGATAACGATCCAAAAAAATGGGATGAGCTTGCCAACCTGATCGCTATCGGAGGGTCAATAGCACGTGGCCCGCTTATCAAAAATCTTGAAAAACAACGTGCGATGGCCGTAAGCCTGATCACGCTCATCAAAAAAGAATATCACCTGGAATGAGCTATGAGTCGTGAGTGGTGAGTGGTGATTAGGGGACAATAAAATAATGAATGAAGGAGTCAAAACGACTTCAACCAGAAACCAAAAACTATAAACCAGAAACAGCTCATGGAAGTTCACGCCCACTCTCACACTCCTCGAAAAAAATGGACCCATTATCTCTGGGAGTTCCTCATGCTGTTCCTCGCCGTGTTTTGTGGTTTCCTGGCAGAAAATTTCCGGGAACACCAACTGGAACACAAAAGAGAAAAACAATACATGGCTTCCCTGGCAAGCGAATTAAGCTATGACCTCGAGCAATATGAAAAAGTGTTAAAAAAAATAAACGTCCTGGCACCCATCCTGGACTCCTTTTACAATAATGTAAAATATGCGGCGCATTTCGATTACCAGCTGGAACCCCGTTGGAATACAATTATAAATAATAGTACAGCCCCTTATTCTCCGCCCATGCCAACAATACAACAATTAAAAAACTCCGGAAACCTGCGACTGATTAGAGATCACATGGTAGAACAAAGCATCATGGAGTATGATGCTTTTATGGAGGGCCGCCTGCGAAAAAATGCTGATGAGGTGAACCAGGCGGCGCACCGGGTCTATGCCTTTGAAGACCAGTTCTGCGATTACACCGATTTTAACCGGGCAACGACGGGGAATCTATACAACAAAGCGGCCCAAAACCTGGATAGCGCACTCCTCTTCGAAATGCCGCTCCTGATAAGAGATCCATTCAAACTGAATGAATTCGCCAACAGCATTGTAAATTATAGAGCCTATTTATATGGCTATTATACCAATATCCTGACTGCAAAGGAGAAAACGGGAAAGTTGCTGGCGTTGATCAAAAATAAATATCACCTGGAATGAAGAGCCTATAGCCCATAGCCCACAGCCAATAGCCATGAGTAGTGAGTAAAGGGTAAATGAAATAATGAAGGAAGGAGTTAAAACGACCCTAACCAAAAACCAGAAACTATAAACCAGCAACCAGTTCATGGAAGTACATGCACACACCCATAGCCCCCGGAAAAAATGGACCCATTATTTCTGGGAATTCATAATGTTGTTCCTGGCGGTATTCTGTGGTTTTATCGCGGAGAATATCCGTGAACATAAGGTTGAGCAGCAGAGGGCAAAAGAACTGGCAAAAAATCTTTATAAAGAGATACTTGCTGATTCAATCGCGGCGCAACAAAAGATCAGTACCCGGAACAGGAAAGAAGAGGAAATTGTTTTCTTTATTAATTATGTAAAAGACAGCAGCCTTACAACCCTTTCGCCGCGGTTTTATCCCTCATTTACCTGGGCCTTTCTTCAATCAGCCCAATTAATGTTTGAGCCAAATGATGGCATATTGACACAACTCAGGAATTCCGGCGAGTTGCGTTACTTCAAAAGCAGTGAACTGCAGGCGGCAGTAGGAAAACTAAGCGTTCAGATAGCTAACCTGAGAAACCGTAATGAGAAAGAATATAGCTTCCTGGAAATGAATATCCGGCCTTTCACCTTACAGCATTACGATTTTGACTGGTATAAGGTTTTGACCGTGGATGGAAAAAGAATGATACTGGATGCATTGACACAAAACACACCCCTTCCCTATGCCGGCAAAATCATCAATGCAGATAAATTCAGCAGGAAAGAAGCTGAAAATATTGCTTCTTATTACCTGTTGATGCTGAGAGGCACAAGGCAAATACAATACTTACCTTATTTATCTGCCAATCATCAATTATTGGAAGTATTAAGAAAGGAATATCACCTGGAGTGAGAGCCCTTCGTCGTGAGTAGTGAATGGTGAATAGTGAATAGTGAATAAGGGACAATGAAATAATGAATGAATAAGTCAAAACGACCTCAACCAGAAACCAAAAACTATAAACCAGCAACCAGCTCATGGAAGTACATGCACACACTCATACCCCCCGTAAAAAATGGACCCATTATTTCTGGGAGTTCTTAATGCTTTTCCTCGCGGTATTCTGCGGTTTTTTGGCGGAAAATATCCGGGAGCATAAGATCGAAAAGGAAAGGGCCCACCAATTTTTACAAAGCATGCTGGTGGATGTGCAGACCAATATCAAGAACCTGGATTCGCTGCTCGCACAGGATCATCTCATCATTGCCAACCATGACAAGCTGGTAAACTGGTTACTCCAGGATAGCAGTTCCATCGACAGGGCCGCTTTTGCCAGGTCCATGGGAGCAGTCTGGGTCAGGAATTTCCTGGTAAGAAGAGAAACCTACGAACAAATGAAATCCTCCGGGTCGCTTCGTTACGTGGGCAATATCGAATTCCTCAAAAAAATGATGGATTACGAACGCATCACCAATTTTGCCCAATACCGTAACCAGGAGTTTGAAAAAAAATATTATACCGACCTGTTTATCCCTGCCGTATATAAATCTTACGACCTGGTCTGTCAGCTCAACCTGGATACCAGCAATCATTCCGATCCCGTGAAGATGACAAAACTAATGACTCACCGGGATGTGCTAAGCGGAAATGAGTCGGCAGTATTTCGACACGATATGGGTGCTGCACTGACCTTGCGACTGGAGCGCTTGAGAAGAAGTCTTGATGCATTCCGCGATGCCAGGGCGGCCTGCGTGGAAATGGAGTCACTCATCCGGGAAAAACTGGGAGTGAAATAATAGTATCTTTTACATCGCAATAACAAGCGCTTATTATGAAAAAAATCCTTTTATTATTACTCTTCCCAATTTCCCTGTCCGCCCAAAAGAACATAGGTGACCGGGTGAAACAGTTCATGACCGGCCAGCATGATTATTACCGTTTCAACGGGAATATCCTGGCGGCGATCAGCGGTATGCCTTTCTACCAGGAATCTTTTGGCTATGCCGATTATAATTCAAAACGCTTGCTAAATGACAGCTCCGCTTTTGAACTGGCTTCTGTTTCCAAACAGTTCACGGCGATGGGCATCATGATCCTGAAGGAGAAAGGCAAACTTAATTACGACGATAATATCCAGAAATATTTACCGGCTCTTCCCTATAATAATATAACGATCCGGAATTTATTGACACATACATCGGGTATCCCTTCTTACGAAGACCAATTTGAAAAGAACTGGGACCACAAGAAAATAGCTTTTAACAAGGATGTCATCGAAATGCTTGTACGGTTAAAAGATAGCCTTCGTTTTACACCCGGCAGCAAATGGGAGTACAGCAATACCGGTTATGCCCTGCTGGCTTCCATTATTGAAAAAGTTTCAGGGATGAGTTATACAGATTTCATGTCGGCCAATATCTTTAAACCCCTGGGCATGCGGCATACTTTTGTTTATAATACCCG
>JANMKG010000109.1:0-22067 GCA_031371915.1 Chitinophagaceae bacterium
CCCGCAAGCCTTTAATGATCATCAAACAGGATAAGGACTCCATTTATATCACGGCGGATACGCTTTTCTCCGCGCGGCTCACTGATCTCTACGGGCAGAAGGATTCTATCTTCAAGGATACGGTGAAAGGAAAAGTGGTCGTCAATGTGAATACAAAGGACAGCAGCAACCGTTATTTTGAAGCCTACCGGCATGTCCGGATTTTCTCCGATTCGCTGCAGGCTGTTTGCGACAGCGTGTTCTATTCCTTCAAAGATTCCATCTTCCGCCTTTACCAGGACCCGGTAGTATGGGCCAAAGAAAAAAGCCAGGTAACAGGAGATACCATATTTGTATTCACGAAAAATAAAAAAGCTGACAAAGTGAATGTATACGAGAATAGTTTTCTCGTCAACGAGGTTGACCCCGGCGTATACAACCAGGTAAAATCAACCCGGATGGATGCCTATTTTAAAGATGGGGACATGGATTCTGTGCGGGCAGCAGGTTTTGCCGAATGTATCTATTATATACAGGATGAAGACAGCGCTTATACCGGTGTGAATGAATCCAAATCCGATATCATGGATATCTATTTTGGGAACCAGGCTTTACAAAAAGTGGTGTTCCGCAGTCATGTTACCGGGACTATCTGGCCCATGAAAGATAAAAGCCCGGAAGAAATGCGGTTAAAGGATTTCCGCTGGCTGGATCATCGTCGTCCCAAGACGAAATTTGAGCTCTTCGAGCTGTAATGCGAACGCAGATTTTTAAGATCATTATGATCACTTAGGATAACAGCGCAACTCTTAATAATCATAATAATCAGCGTTCCTGTATTTTCAGAGAGAGAACGCAGATCTTCAAGATGATTAAGATAAATTATGATACCTCTGCGTTGAATCATAAAAACCATAATAATCAGCGTTCTTGTATTTCCTTCTCATCCACTGTCCAGTTGAATTCTTTTTGCAGCAGCGGCAACTTACTAAGATCGATCCGCTGCAGGTACACCTTCAATGAATCCATCCCGATCCTTGATGTTAAGAGAATAGTGGTATCGCTGGTTTGCCGGTAATGCAATATAGCTTCCGTTTTGTCCGCCGTCTTTTGGATCTGCCATTCTTTTTTTGTTGTATCACAATAAAGATCATAATCCTGCATGCCATCGTTCATGAACTGGATGATAAAATAATCACGGCGGTGAATGAATACTCTTTTCCAGCGATAAGTATCTGTCAGCAATGGCGGCAATGTATCGCTGTTCTTTATAAATGCTGTAACCTCGTAAGCCCCATGGAAAGGAGGACGGGTGGCGTTATCATCATTGAAATTCCCGCTTTGCACATACACCGCTAACAAACACCAGAGCATATAACCAATCAACAGGATCTTCCCCGTGGTATACGCCCGGCGGATACCCGGGGAAACATAGTGTGGTTCCCAGGCCGGCAGCGGCATTTTATTATTATTCGTAAAGAAAGAATAGTACAGCCGCTTTGCGCCGGGAGCCATGATCAACAGGCCGAGGAGCAACAGGAAAGAAGAAAATATCTTTACATTAATATTAAAGCTGAAATTGACAGCCACGATATTCAGCAGGATGCTGATGGCAACCAAAGAACCAAACAGTCTTGTCTTCCTGGACAACAATAATATCCCCGCCAGCAGTTCCAGGCTTCCCAGGAATATATTATAAGAACGCGAAGTACCCATGGCACTCCAATAGAGCAGGTCCCGGTAAGTATTACCCATCGTAGTGAACAGCGTATTGGGCTCGGGAAAATAGAATTGCCATTTAAAGAGTTTATTAAATCCATAGGACATCAGGTAGAAAGCAAGATAATAGCTGATCATTACCCTGAACCAATAGGCAAGGATATGATAGCTTTTTCTTCTCTTATCAAGCACAGTCCAGGTAACAGTGGCGATACAGGAAATAAAAAGCAGTACCAGTAAATGGATATAAAGTCCTGTAGAATCGGAGATCAGTTGGTGGCTATAGGGTCTTCTGATATTAAAGACATGATCTCCCACCCATTTTACCAGTTTTTCAAATAAAGGGCTAATAACAGCAGGAGGGTTTATCAGGTAAGGATGAGGAAAAGGAACGCTGCAAATAAAAAGAAGAACGAATACAACTATGAAACGGAATATCCATTTACGCCTGTTCTTCCATTCCGGCAGGTTGATCAAGATTTTCCTGGCTTGCCCGTTCATGGTGCTAAAATTAATTCTCCCCGGCTGGTTTATACTTATAACCGGCCAATCTTTTAACAATTACCCGGGGCAGTCCGGTAAAAAATAATATTACCTTAGGGCATCAAAATGGCTATTTATGAAAATGCTTCTTCTTCTTTTTGTTCTCACCGGTTTTTCGCTTGCCGGATATTCCCAAACAAAAATGATCGCCCATCGCAGCCATAGCGGCAGTAACAGCAGTTTCACACTTGCGGGACCCGATAATTTTGGCGAAACCCCTGAAATGGCGGAAGCCAGGAAGAAGAAAGAACTTGAACGAGCCAGGGCCGACAGTGCTGCAAAAAGGGCTGTAGCCGACAGCCTTGCCCGGCTTAATACGAAGCCAAAGAAGATCAAGGGCAAGAATAAGCCCCTTAAGAGTTCCAACTGATCACTGTTCATTGCCTATTGCCCATTGTCTATTGACTATCGGCGATGGACAATGGACTATCAACTATGGACTTCCCCGAGATTTTGCATTTTATTTAGATTTTGTTGGCACCATTTTTCGTTTACCATACAGCAAAATCAAATCACCATGAAAAAAGTCTTTTTCGTTGTATTTCTTGCGGCAGCGTTATGTTCCGTCACCACCACTGTACGGGCACAGGAATATAAAACGGCGCTCGGGGTTCGTCTCAGCAGTGCCAACGCTATGCAGAACAATTCCATTTCCATCAAACATTTTTTCACCGATAAAATGGCCATCGAAGGTTTATTCACTTTTGGCGACCCGATCGCTTTGGGAGCCTTGGTGGAACTACATAAACCCCTCGCCTCTTCCGGGCTCTCCTACTTCTACGGGGCTGGTGGTTATATGAGTTTTGTAAAGACCTATAATCCCAATAATAATAAGAATGAGACTGATCCCAATTTTGGCGCACAGGGGATCATCGGGCTGGATTATAAATTCAATAATATACCGCTCAACTTGTCACTGGACTGGAAACCTGAATTAAATATTGTAAGCGATATCAATTTTGAACCGGCAGCCATTGGCTTTACCGCCCGGTTCACTTTCGGCAAATAGATTTCTCTATGGATTCAATCAACTTACCCTGTTCCGCCTCCTGCGGGACAGGGTAAGAAAATTAGAAATAAGGAAGTAATAGAATCCTCCTCCTGTGGTTCTATTCCCTGAAGAATGATTTCCCATTTTATTCCACGCAAAGCCGCAACGAACAGACTAAACAGGAATGCCACTTCCTCATTGCTTATTTTTTATTCCCTGCCTGCCGGCAGGCAGGCATATTTCTCATTTTTTTCCCCCCTACTATCCACAGCCTGCAAAATTTTCCGGGTTTCTGCGTCTTTGTGCGGGAATTTCATATATATTTAACAGGTCAAAACTAACGAATGCTTAAAAAGGAAAGGCAGGCTTATATCCTTCACCAGGTAAACCTGCATAACAAGGTCCTTTCTTCCTCGCTGTGCACTGATATTCACGTATCAGAGGACACCATTCGCCGTGATCTGCAGGAGCTCGCCGATGAAGGGAAAGTGATCAAAGTACATGGCGGCGCCTTATCGCATTCGTTCAACCAGGTTCATTTCTCTACCAACGGTGTTTATTCACAAAACCAGAAGAAGACCATTGCACAAAAGGCTGTAGGACTTATCAGTAATGGCATGTTTGTACTCACCAGTGGCGGAACTACGATCATCGAGATGGCCCGGTCACTTCCCCCGCAGCTCAAAGCCACTTTTATTTCGGGAAGTATACCCGCGATACTGGAGTATATGCACCATCCCAATATTGAAGTGATACTGGTCGGGGACAAGATCTCCAAGAACTCCAAGATCACCGTTGGCTCCGAAGCGATCGCTAAAATAAGGCAGGTAAAAGCGGATATTTGTTTTTTAGGTACCAACGCGATTGACATTGAGCATGGAATTACCGATAATGATTGGGAGGTGGTGCAGCTAAAGAGGGCTATGATCGAGTCTTCTAAAATGGTAGTCTGCCTGAGTATCGCAGAAAAGATCAACTCGGTTCAGCCAATCCGGGTTTGCGGGCTGGATGAGATCGATATGCTGATCACAGAATTACCGGCGAACGATAACATATTAAAACCTTATATCGAGGCAGGGGTAAAAGTTGCCTGATCATAAATATTGGAACTGCTTATTAATTAATATATCTAAAAAAAACAGCTATGAGAAAAATTCTCCAATTGTTCTTTGCATTTTCGATGATGCTGCTTTTACTGCCTCCTGCTTTGCAGGCCCAGGAAAGGACCATTAGCGGTACGATCATCTCAGAGGACAATAAGACACCATTGAGTGGTGTTACGGTTAGGGTTAAAGGCACCCGTCGTATCGTCCAAACAGATGCGAACGGAAAGTTCTCCATCAAAGTGAACCCGGGTGAGACCTTACAGGTATCCTATGTAGGATACGAAACAACAGATGTCAAACCAGGCGATGGTAATATCGGCGTAAGTCTTAAGACCGCTGATAACACCATGGGAGAAGTGGTTGTAACAGCCATGGATATCAAAAGAAATCCCCGCGAGTTAGGATACTCTGTTCAGAAAGTAAGCGGAACAGATATCCAGGAAACACAAAGGGAAAACTTTTTGAACAGTTTACAGGGTCGGGTTGCAGGTCTTACCCTCGACCAGACCTCGGGTATCGCCGGATCTTCTTCGGCGGTGGTACTCCGTGGATTCAACTCCCTTTCCCTGAGCAACCAGCCGCTCTATGTAGTGGATGGAGTAGTACAGGACAACTCCACTTTAAACGAAACATCTTCAGGTGGCGCGACCAATGGACTGGCATCTGACAAACCCAACCGGGTGAGTGATTACCAGAACAGGATCGCCGATATTAACCCAACGGATATTGAATCAGTCACGGTACTGAAAGGTCCTGAGGCTACCGCCTTGTATGGTAGCCAGGCAAGTTCGGGTGCGATTATCATTACAACACGGAAAGCCAAAACAAACAAACTGGCGATCCAGTATGATAATAGTTTCCGTTTCCAGAAAGTGACCCGCTGGCCCGATACTTTTGATGATTACATGGCCGGGACCAACGGTGCTCTTTTAACATCCAACACTTTCAGCCATTTTGGTCCCACTTACCCGGCGGGCACTAAACTATATGACAATAAAGACGCTTTCTTCAGAACAGGCACGGCCATGACGCATAACCTGGGTGTTGATTTTGGATTCAAAGAATCAAAATTCAGGGCATCCGGAAGTTATTTTACACAGAAAGGTGTTGTTCCTAAAAATGATTTCAAGCGCTACAATTTCAGGATCTCCAATACTACGAAGCTCTTTAAGAACATGCTGGAGATATCCCCTTCCTTTGCCTATATAAAAACAGAGAATCATAAAGTAACAAGAAGTGCAGGTGGGTTCCTGCTTGGGCTGCTGATCTGGCCTTCTACCAATGATATCAGGAATTTTGAAAGCCCGCAGACTGGCGATAAGACAGACCTTTTCCCGGATGTTTCCGCCAACGGGGAATATGATAATCCTCTTTGGAATGTCAACAATAACAAAGGTTACGAAGAAGTAAGCCGCAAAACCTATAGCCTTGGTATTAACTTCAACCCATTAAAATGGCTCAGTATAGCTGGTCGTTTTGGATATGACACTTACGATCAGAACGGTTTTCTTTTCTTCCATCCCCAGTCATTCTATGTAACCTCCTCAAGCGGCGGACAATTGGATAATTACTGGAGGCATTACCAGGGTTATAACCATACCATCACTGCCACGGCTAAAAAAACGCTTGGTAAGAACTGGAACTTCCGCGTGATGGGCGGTACCATGTGGCAGGATTATAAGACAGAAATGTTTGCCATTTACGGCACCAATATCGTAGACTCTGTTGGAGCAAGCTTGTCTGGTAATCCCAGCGGGTTTGGTAAAATGTATAAGGGAGGCAGTGTTATCACCGACCAGCAAATGACAGCTTTACTAGGTAATTATATGGATAGCAATGTAACGCGTCCAATCACCCGCTTACGCCTGAACCGCAATAAAGTGGGTTTGCCGAATTATGTTCAAAGCCGCCAGATCGCTTATTTTGGTGAGTTCGCGGTCAATTATAAAAATCTGATCTTCTTAAACTATACACAGCGTTTTGAAGAGTCTTCAACGCTTCCCCAGAAGAACAGGAAATATTCCTACCCGGGTGGTAGCTTAAGTATCATCATGAGTGATATTTTCTCCTCCCTGAAAAAAGGAAACCTGCTTAGTTACTGGAAACTCCGTACCTCACTCGCCAGTACAGCAAGATTGAACTCTCCTTATTCTACCCAGTCAGTGCTGGTAGATAACCTGGCCAGCGGTGGTGGTTATTCTTATGGCTTCTTTAATAATAACGCGGACCTTTTCCCGGAAAAACAAAGTACTTACGAACTGGGAACAGAATTCCGGTTGTTCAAGAGCCGGTTAAATATGGAGATCACTTATTATAATACACTGAACAAGGGACAGATCATCGAGAATTTCCGCCTGAGCTATGGAACTGGATTTGTATTAAATACTCAGAATGCTGGTTCTACCCGCAACAAAGGACTCGAGATCGTACTGGATTACGGTGTTGTGAAGAAAAAAGATTTCACCTGGGATATGCGTTTCAACTTCAACCGGATGCGTAATAAAGTAGTTGCACTTCCCAAAAATCTTTCTGAATACTATATCGCTGATACCTGGCTGTACCTGAATGCAAGAGGTGGGCTGGTGCTTAACGGACCTACCACTTCTATCACAGCTGCGGGTTATGCGGTAAACAATGCAGGGCAGATCCTGATTGATCCCGCTACCGGTATACCGGTGGTGGACGCTACTTTCAGGGTAAGAGGCGACAGGAATCCTAATTTCACCTGCGGATGGAACAATTCTTTCCGCTGGAAGAACTGGAGACTGAACATGCTCTGGGACCTGAAAGTGGGTGGAGATATTTATAATGGCACCAACCAGTTCCTGACCCGTGTAGGTCTTAGTAAACTGACGGCTGATCGTTATACACCAAGAGTGATCGAAGGTGTACTGCAAGATGGTTTACAAAATACTGCTACTCCTACCAAGAATACGATCGTCGTTATACCGGCTTATAATAATAACTATTACACGACAATGCCGGATGGTGAATTTATTGAGAGAGACGTGAACTGGTTCCGGTTGAGGGATTTAAGCCTGAGCTATACCTTCCCGAAGAGTTTTATAAAAAGATTCCAGAGCCTTGGAGCCTTTATCACTGCCAACGACCTGATACTGCTGACCAATTACAGTGGTGCCGATCCGGGCGTGAATGGTAATACAGCAGGCGGACGCGGTGTAGGAGCTTTTGGATTTGATTATGGAACTCTTGCTTCGCCGATCAGTGTCAATCTTGGAATTAAGGCATCATTCTAAAATTATAAATAACTGAAATATGAAAAAGATAGTTAATAATATTTCGCTGGTGGTAGGTGCAGCCGGTCTTTTGCTGTTGGGGTCCTGCAGCAAAAAAATTGATGAGGCATTCGCCAACCCTAATTCCCTGGTAAGGCAGCCCATCGAATCGCTGTTACCGGGTGTTGTGGCAAGTATGGCTACTCAATTCTCAGCCAATGGCACCGGTTACGGCCCCCAGAATGACGGGCAATATATTGGTCGCTATATACAGAACTGGGCCACTAATACTTCCCTTAACCAGTATGATGAGATGGGGGACAATTTTATCAATAACAGCGATGTATTGGGTGCTGTCTGGGCAATGCATTATTATGGTATGGGCCAGAATATTTCCAAGATCATCGAATGGGGTACAGAAGAAAAGAAATGGGATTATGTCGGGGTAGCACAGGCGATTCGCGCCTGGGGATGGCTGTCACTTACAGATCTGCATGCCGAAGCTGTTATCCTAAGAGAAGCTTTTCGCCCCGATCTGCTCACCTTTAAATATGACTCACAGGAAGATGTATACGAAGAGATAAAAAGGCTTTGTACACTAGCACTCGAAAATCTCTCAAAGACAGGTGATGGCGTAAGCCAGGCCAATCTTGACAAAGGTGATCATTTTATGAACGGTGGTGACGTGAATAAATGGAAAAAATTCGTTTATGGTGTATTAGCCAGGACCTACCACCGGATCACCAATAAATCCATTTACCAGCCCGACTCCGTGATCTATTATTGCGACCTTGCTATGCAGACGAATGCTGATAACACTTCTGTTAAATGGTCAAATGCAGGTGGTAATGGTACGTACAGTTACTGGTCTCCTTTCAGGGGCAATATCGGAACGCTCCGGCAAACCAAATTCGTGGCAGACCTGATGAGTGGTGTGAATAGCCAGTTCCCCACCGGTTCGGTTGATCCAAGAGCGGCTTATATCATTCGTGAAAATCCAAACGGCACTTACAAAGGTATCATCCCAAATAAGGGAGGCGGCAGTGCCGGTCTTTTATTAGGTGATTCTTCTAATAATTTCTGGGGAGGATTATTCCAGTCTACTGCAGCGCCTTCAAATGATGCGAATTGCCGCTATGTATTTACGAATGCGCCTGTTTTCCCGATAATTTCTGCCTCCGAAATCCAGTTCATTAAGGCGGAAGCTTTATTAAGGAAGGGAAATAAACCTGCGGCGCTGGCTGCTTATATCAATGCTATCAACCTGAATTTCGATCAGCTGATCAGCGATTACGAGACAAATGTGCCGGCTGCACGGCGGATTACACCCGCTACAAGAGCCGCCTTTATGGCCAACCCGTTGAATGTTCCATCTGCTGCCAATCTCACCCTGTCACATATCATGATGCAGAAATATATCGCTATGTATGGCTGGGGATTAATAGAAACATGGGTAGATATGAGAAGGTACCACTATACAGATCTTGATCCCGTTACCGGGCAGCAGGTTTACAGAGATTTTGCTCCTCCTACCGGCTTAGATCTTTATTCACGGAATAATGGTAAATTGATCTACAGGCTTCGCCCAAGGTATAACTCAGAATACCTGTATAATGTTGATGAATTGAACCGTGTAGGTGCTTTTGCACTTGATTATATCACGAAAGAACATTATTTCTCCAAGCCATAATGCTAACTACTAAATCAACAACTATGAAGTCAGTAAAAATATTTTCATACGGGATGCTCGGCCTGCTAACAGCGCTGCTTGTCATCTCCTGTGAAAAATCATTTGATAGCAAGACAACACAGCAAACAAACTTTAATGGGAGCACGATCGCACAGTTGCATATAGCGATGGTGGGGGCAAGCCGTAATTACCTGTTTGTCGATGCCAACCAGGTAACAGGCGCATTGATGACTTCCGGCAGCGTCTTCCCTACCACGGGTTATGGCTTCAGCCTTACACCCGGTATCAGGGCTTTTTTCCTAAAGGATACACTGACCGCTACGACACAGGTGCCAATCACTTTCGCAGAGAATATGCAGGCTGGTAAACATCATACGATCTTTATCTATGATACAATCACATCCCCCAAACAGAAAACGGTGGTAGATAATATCGTCATCCCCGCGGATACCACCGCAAGGCTGCGGTTTGCAAATTTTATTTATAATCCCTTTGCTGTACCAGCCGTTGATGTTTTTTCCTGGAAATTAAATACGAACATGTGGACAAATATCCCGGTTACAGGTGTCACAGATTTTGCTACTTATCCTTCCTACGTTACCGATACACTATATATACGGGAAACCGGGACACAGAATTTGTTGCTGAAAGTTACCCTTACCGGTGGCGTTACCGCCAAACGCAGTTACACTTTGTCCTACCGCGGCAGTTATCGTGGCACAAGAACAAGCACGCTGTTTGCTAACTATTAATTGTACTAACAGGATCATAAAAAAAGTCCCATTTTTCAATGGGACTTTTTTTATAGGAAGAAATTTGCGTTGATCACTATCCAAAAAATAAATAAGTAATCGCGATGGCCGAGATGATTCCTACCAGATCAGCGAGCAACATGGCTCCCACCGCATACCTTGTATTTTTTACTGCAACAGCGCCAAAATAAACAGCGATCACATAGAAAGTGGTATCGGAAGATCCCTGGAGGATACAAGCCAGGCGTCCGGCGAAAGTATCGGCGCCGGAAATACCCGTTGTACTGGCCGCGTTCATAGTATCGATCATCATGCCCCTGGCCCCGCTCCCGCTCAACGGTTTTATAAGAGCCGTTGGTAAGCCATCTACAAAACGGGTATCAGCGCCAAGAGAAGAGAACAGATTCTTTATTCCGTCAATGATCACATCAAAAGTTCCGCTGTTACGCAGCAGGCTGATCGCCACCAACATGCCTACCAGGTAAGGAATGATCCTTACGGCGGTCTCAAAACCTCCTTTCGCTCCTTCCACGAACGCGTCAAAAATATTGATCCTTTTATACAATCCCCCCAGCACGATCAGCAGGAAGATCAGCAGGATGAGTCCATTACTTAAAATACCCGACACCGATTGCAGCCGGTCTGAACCCAGGGAAGTAAGATAAACGACCATTAAGGCGATGACCGCTGAAATGCCAAGGATCCATCCAAGGATGGCTTTTTGAAAAATATTGATCCGCTGTTTAAAAGATACTACCAGCAAAGCTGCAATAGTGGCCGCGAACGTAGCGATCATACAGGGAATAAAGATCTCCGTCGGGTTCGCCGATGGGTGCCGCAGTGATGCCCTGGCAGCAATGATACTTACCGGTATCAGCGTCAGGCCTGATGCATGGAGACAGAGAAACATCAATTGCGAATTGGAAGCCCGGTCCTTATTGGGGTTGATCTCCTGCAGGCTTTCCATCGCTTTAATTCCAAATGGGGTAGCCGCATTGTCAAGACCCATGATATTCGCCGAAAAATTCATGACCATATGTCCCATTGCCGGGTGTCCCTTAGGTAACTCGGGGAATATCTTCGTGAAAAAAGGACCAATGATCCGGGACAATAATCTTACTCCGCCTGCTTTTTCGGCGATGCTCATAAACCCCATGAACAGCGCCATGATGCCGATGAGCCCTATACAAATATCTACTGCTCCTTTACAAGTCTCAAATATCCCGTTGGAGGGTAATAACCGGTAGGCACGGTAAGAATTGCTGTCTGTCTTGAAGACCCGTTCCTTGTTCCATACCGCCTGTTTCTCCAGTTGAAATTGCTGGTGGACAGAGACAGGCAGCGCCGCAGAATCTACGACCCTTGTACTGGTCGTATCCGTGTTTCTTCCTGTCACCAGTTGGCTGAATATCTTTTCCTGCCCTGGCTGAAAAGTAAATTTTACTGTAGCCACCAACAGCGAAATGATGATGAAGGCGGCCCAAATCCTGCTTAAAGCCATAAAAAGGTTTGTGGTTTATAGTTTGTGGTTTGAAGTTAAGGACTTTCATCAATGCAGTTACATTCTCTCTAAAAACCTGATTTCACCTATCTTTGCACGCCTTAAAAGAAATCCCGTGCTTTCGGGTACAACTATAAACAATAAACAACAAACTATAAACTTACCATGTCTTTGCAAGCAGGAATTGTGGGATTACCCAATGTAGGAAAATCGACCTTATTTAACGCGGTTAGCAATAGCGCCAAGGCCCAGGCCAGTAATTACCGTTTTTGTACCATTGATCCCAACGTCGGGCTCGTGGATGTCCCGGATCCGCGGTTGAATAAGCTGGCTGAGCTCGTCATCCCGCAACGTATCGTTCCAACACAGATCGAGATCGTGGATATCGCCGGTCTTGTCCGCGGTGCCAGTAAAGGAGAAGGTCTTGGAAATAAATTCCTTGGTAATATCCGGGAAGTGGATGCCATCATTCATGTGATCCGTTGTTTCGAAGATGAAAATATCCTTCGTGATGAGGGCGCCATCAATCCCGTCAGCGACAAAGAGATCATCGATACCGAACTTCAGCTGAAAGACCTTGACAGCGTGCAAAAAAAGATCCAGAAAACGGAAAAGCAGATCAAGCTTGAACCAAAATATAAAGCAGAGCTGGAAGTATTGATAAAATGCAAAGACCACCTGGAAAAAGGAAAAAGCATCCGTGAACTGGACCTGGATAAAGAAGAAAGGATCGCCATTGCAGATCTTTTCCTGCTGACCGACAAACCCGTGCTGTACGTAGCCAATGTCGATGAAGCTTCTATGCATACCGGAAACAAATTCTCCGAAGCCCTGAAAGAAGCTATTAAGAATGAGAAGGCTGAAGTGATCATCATGAATAATAATATCGAGGCCCAGATCGCTGAAATGGACAACCCCGAAGACAAACAATTATTCATGGAGGAATATAAAATGACGGAACCAGCGCTGGACAGGCTTATTCACTCTGCCTATAAACTACTGGACCTTTATACCTATTTCACCGCCGGGGTGCAGGAAGTACGCGCCTGGACCATACACGAAGGCTGGAAAGCGCCACAGGCTGCCGGTGTGATCCACACTGATTTCGAAAAAGGCTTTATCAAAGCTGAAGTGATCGGCTATGATGATTTTGTAAAATATGGTTCAGAAGCCGCTGCCCGTGAAGTGGGCAAACTGCGGATAGAAGGAAAGGAATACGTCGTGAAAGATGGAGATGTGATGCATTTCAGATTCAATGTTTAACCCCCTGTCCCCCTAAAGGGGAGACATAGATCGAAAAGTTTTGATCACCTTCAAACCCTTTATGAAGATTGAAGGCTGTAAATTATTTACAACTTTAGGAATAATAAGCCCCCTTTAGGGGGTTGGGGGTTAAAACAACGCCGTGATCCCCACTCTCCCAATATGAACCGTCCGGGAACTGCCTGCTTTGCGGCCATCGTAAAGAAAATTCAATTCCAGGTTATTGACAAGACGTTTGGAAAACCCGAGTGACCAGAGAAAGTTCTTCCCGGGCAATAATCCATCCAGCATAATATAGCTTACTGTCGTATTGGCAACCGCGTTATAATCGATCGTATTGTATGTGAACTTGCCGGTGAGTGATCCACTTTGCAGAATATTGTATTTGGATTCCAGGTTCACCGAATGCGATACGGACCGTTCACCACCATACAGCTCCCTGTTCTTTTTATTATCATACCGGTAACCGGCAGCGATCCGGAATGAAGTTCCTTTTATATAAGTCAATAAGGGTTCTGCACTGTAAGTGGACAGCTGGTAATTGCGGTTGGCGAACTGGGGAGTGAATAATGCGTTCCCACCTTTCTTGCCATTCAGCGTCAGGAGGAAAGCCCGGCTGATATTCCAGCGAAATTTGACCAGCCAGTCGTTCAGTTTGCGGCTTTCATATCCGTACGTCAGCAATGATTTACCATTATTGCGGAGATTGCTGAGATCAACACCCCATTTGTTGCTAAAACGGTTAAAGGCAACTGTATTCAATAAAGAAGTATTCAGGATCACGAGGGCGGTATCATTCACTGCGTACTTAAAAGGATTGAATTCAAAATCTCCACGGGCTATTGATTTTTTACTGGTCTGCAGCGAAGTCACAAGCAAAAGCCGGGATAAAAATCCTTTTGTTCCTTTCAGGTCTGACCGGTTCAGTAAGGATCGTGGGTTTACTGTCAGGCTGTAATTGAATGTGATAAAATTGGCTTTTATAAATTCATTCGTAGGGGTCAGCACACGGATGAATTTAGCCTGGTCGGGAAAGGCAGCCAGTTCAAACTCGTTCAATTGCTGCACACCATCATTATTATAATCGATCCACGCATACTGGCCGGTGCCGGCGGGCACTTCGAGGTAAGCAAAATCCCTTCGCTGCTCCTGCCCGGCTCCCACTTCGTACAATACATTTCCAGTCAGCAATCCTTTCCATTCATTCATTACATACTCGGCCCTTCCAAGGATCGTTTCATCTGCTTTTTGTTTGGAGACAGTTGCATTATAGACCTGCAATTTCCGGAACGTTGTATTCAGGTAGAATTGTCTTTTCGGGTTGGCGAGTAATTCAGCCTGTACATTCAGGTTCAGGCTCCGGTCACCGCGGGTGAAATTCTTTCCCACGGGATATTTATCGGAACGGGTAAAAAAGGTGAGCCCGTATTTGTTTTGTTTCTTTTCATCTGACCGCAGGTACACGGAATAACTGTCAAAGGAAAAAGAAACAGCGGTCAGGGTATCCGTTGCATTATTTTTTACTGTGTTTTGTTCAAGTGCATAACGTACACCCAGTCTCCAGTTCTTCAGGCTATTCAATTGCTTGCTGAGGTCGATCACGGGACGAAGAAAACCTCCCTTATCATCCCGTGTCGTAAAATTGGTGATGATAAACTGGTTATTGAGCAACCATCCTTTCCAGTTGGCCGAATGGAATAAGGCATTTTGTAATCCATTGTAGCCATCGCTGCGATGATAGTTGGTAAACTGGTAAGACAAGGAATGATTATACTTATCCTTAATCCCGGCAGTCGCTTTTATAATGTTTTCATCCGCGGGGAGAACGAATACCGGTAACCCCCAGTCCCGTGAGAATTCAACCATCCGTAACCGCTCAAGCGGTTTGAATTTTTTCTGCACATACTCATAATCAAGCGAGCCGCTTACCTGCAATTTTTTGGGAGAGTTCAATATTCTTTCATGGTTAAGCTGGAATTTAGCCGCCCAGCCCCTGTCATCCCCATCATCTTTCGATGAAAAGCTGTTGACATCATTATTGCTCGTGGCAACTTCTGTTTTCAGCAGTGTATGCGGGGTAATTGCATAATCAACTCCGAGGTTAAGCACTTGTTGCTTTTTTGGCGTTACCAGTATCTGCACTGGTTCGTATTGTCCCTGCCTGATCCCCGCTACAGGGGCTACATATTTATATACTTTGCCATTGGCCCCGTTGAAATCCGGGATATAATTTCCGTTCCCCTGCTTCAGGTCCACAAACGATAAATTATATTTCGCCACCTGCGGGTTAGTTGAATACCGGTAAAAAGAATCCAGTCCTATATAGATCTTCTCATAAAGAATGCGGTCAGCGGCGAAAGTATCGATCACCGCAGAGGGATAGTATGCCCGCTGGATACTGTCACCGAGGTTGGCAAGAAATTGTACCTGTTTAGGGTCCAGTACCTGGTTGATCTGGGAGTTCTTCGCATCATTATTATTAAAAGCCCCGAAACGGATCTTCAGCTTTTCGTTGATGTCAAATTCCTGGGAAAGGTAAAGATTAGCATTGAGGTAATTCCTGTCCGCGTATTCAAACTCTACCTGGATACGGCTGTCCTTGGTGATCATCCGTTTTGGTGTAAAACTGATCTCGGCCGAATTATAATTGATCACATAATCCTGGTCCTCTCCCCGTTGTAATAATTGTCCGTCAATAAAAACTCTTTCTGTATTTGCCAGGACAATAAAAAATATCTCGTTGTTGGCTCCGCGAAGACGATAAGGACCCTGGTTACCTTCCAGCGCATCGATGATCTGCCGGTTAAATTTTCCTTTCGCGATCGAACCGCTGACCAATGTTTTCGAAGTGATGCTACGGGATAGCCTGTTAGTTGTTTGAAAAGAGATTCCCTGTAATCGTTTATAAAAATTAAGGAAATAACTTTGGTTTTGCCGGATATCAATATCACCAAGATTGAGTTGCCAGTTCTTTTTCCTGAATTGCAGGTATACCTGGTCAAATTCATTCAACTGCTGCGTATTGCCATCGGGTTGAATGGGAATATTATTGTCGGTGATAGCAGCCTGTACTTCGATACTGTCACCTAGCATCCCGCTGAGTTGGAGGTTCAGCGTCGAATTCACGACGGCATCCTGGCTGTTTCCAAAACCTACCTGTCGTCCCAGGCTTCCCTCTGCTTTCAGCGTTCCAAAATCAAAGATCCCGCGTTGCCCGTTGGTCAATCCTTCATTGAATTCAAAAGGCTTTACATAAAAATTATTCATTACGCTGTCAAAACTCATTCGTTGCGCTACCGCATCCAACCGGAAGGGAAAAACACGATAAGTAACAATGATACTGTCGGCAACTGGTTTCTTTTTCCAGTAAAGAATGGCTTTTACCGGGTCGAGTCGGTAATCGGAAGCGGGGATATAGGCAACCGAAAATGTTTTCGGAACGATGCTTATCGTATCAATGTGTAAACTGTCGGAACCAGTCTTCAATACCTTTTGACGTAGGTTGGAAATACTGGCATTATTGAACGGGAATTGTGCTCCGCTTGACAGGGCAGACAGGGTAATAAAAAGAGTGACCAATATCCTACATAACCAACTCAACAGCAGCGAGTTTAACTCAAAATCGCAAAATTCGTCCTTTTTATTGCATGAAAGTTATACCGGGCTGTTAATTAAGCTAAAAAAGCAGCAAATTTGACGACAAACTGTCTTTAATCAGACCCCATTTACCTGTCCATGCGTAAATGCCAGTTCATATTGGTCATCCTCATCATATTTCTTGCCTGTCCATGTTATGCCCAAAAAAATAATATCTGGTATTTTGGGAAAAAAGCCGGTCTTGATTTCAATCCCGCAAACGGGCCTGTAGTTCTTACTAACAGCGCGATGGAAGCAGACGAAGGATGCGCAAGTGTGAGTGATGATAATGGGAATCTTCTTTTTTATTCCAATGGGCTCACTGTCTATAACAGGAATCACAAGGTCATGCTCAATGGTGACGGCCTTCTATCGAATAGTTCGGCCTTGCAGGCATGCATCATCGTACCTGTTCCAGGGAACCACGATATCTTTTACATCTTTACAACGGACGCCCTGGAACATGGATTTGCCTATGGGTATCGTTATTCGATAGTTGATATGAGCCGGGATAACGGTAACGGCGAAGTGATCAGCAAGAATATCATCCTTTCAACTTCGTGCACAGAGAGAATGACAGCGGTACGTCATGCTGATGGCGTAAGTGTATGGCTGATCACCAATGATAACAGTTCGGACGTATTCCGGTCCTGGCTGATCACCTGCACAGGTCTTCAACTCAACCCCGTTGTTTCAACTGTTGGGGTAAGGCTCGATGGCGATGCGGTGATGAATATCGGGATGTTGAAAGCAAGTCCCGATGGGAAACAAATTTGCCAGACCTCTTTCCTTATCTCGGATGATGTCAATAATCCTACCCCCAATTTTTGCCAGTTATTCAACTTCGATAACCAGACGGGTGTTCTTTCCAATGCCAGGTCCATTGGATTCCCCCGCAGCATCATCACGACCTGCGAGTTCTCCCCCAATTCCAAATTGCTGTACCTCGTCCGGGCTTATGATAAATTCATTGAACAGGTAGAAGCCACTTTACCGTCAGCCGCGGCTATCATCGCTTCCCGTGTCAGCATACCTGCAGAAAAGAGTTTTTATGGAATACAACTGGCCCCGGATGGCAAGATCTATCTCGCCCAGCCATCTTTTTACCTGGGCGCTATCAATAATCCTGATATAAAAGGAACAGGATGCGAATTCCAGAAAGAACAGCTGGACCTGAATTTTCAACTTGCCTATCTTGGTCTCCCGGCTTATATCAATGACTTGTCAGTTAATCCTCTCAATAGTTATACCTATACCATCACCGACAGCTGCAGTGGAACTGTTCAATTCCAGGGAAATGCAACGATGCCGGGTACGATAAAGTGGCAATGGGACTTTGGTGACGGCAATACTTCCACTGCTCAAAACCCTGTGCACAGTTTTCTTCCTCCGGGTAAACCTTACCGGGTAAAACTGATCGTATCCTCGGACCTGGCCTGCGATTCGGTAAGATCGGCAAAGACCATCAGCCCCCAGGGTATTAACAGCATTGTGGATTTCGATTTTTTTGTTAGTTGCGATTCGGGTTATGTCCGGTTCGCCAACAAGAATCCTTTACCTCCCGGACCGGGAATACAATATAGCTGGGATTTTGGCGATGGCAATACTTCTACTGGTCTGAATCCGCTTCATACTTATACCACAACGGGAAATTTCTCCGTCAAACTAAAATTGTCGACCGGCAAGAATTGCCTGGATAGATCAGTGACAAAAACAGTGAGTATGCAGGCACTGCCTGTTACAATTTCTGCTGACCAGACCATCTTCCTGGGGCAAAAGATCCAGTTATTTGTGAACGGTGCAGGAAATGTTTATCAATGGTCTCCTTCCACCGGGTTAAGCAATACAAGGGTAGCAAGGCCACTTGCTTCGCCTGTAAAGGATATTACTTATACAGCAAAAGTTATTAAAGGTGGTTGCAGTGGTGAGGATTCTGTTCATATCACCATCGTCGATCTTACAGATATCTATGTACCCACGGCCTTTACTCCCAACAATGACGGCCGTAACGATAATATAAAACCTTTCTTTGGAACCAAATTCACCCTGCGGGAGTTCAGCATCTTTAACCGCTGGGGAGAAAGGATCTTTACGAGCAGCAAAAGAGATGAAGGATGGGATGGTAAGATCGGGGGTGTTGAGCAAAATTCCGGTGTTTATATCTGGGTATTGAAATATACCGATGATAAAGGAAAGAGTTCCGAAAGAAAGGGCTCGCTGTTGCTGCTTCGCTGATCTTTCCTGATTATTTTCATTCTCACTGATCATACCTTTATTCATGAAAATTTTCTTCGTTCTTGTATTGGCCTTTTGCAGCGTTAAATTTGCTGCAGCACAATCACGTGATACAACAACAAAAAAATGGCCGGCAGGCAAGCAACAGGTTGTTTCGGCTGGATTCAATATTCCGCTTGAAGACTTTGCCTCTACACATTTTGGCGGGATAGCTTTTGAATATTCGCGCAGCCAGCACCGCTTTGGTCAATTAACTACAATGCCATCGAAAAAATTGGGCTATCTTCTTGAAGCAGGATTGGCTTATTATTTTGGAAAAAAGGAAACGGTCAGTGGCTATACTTACGACTACCCGGGTTATTATTTCCTGCATATCTATCCAGGCCTTGTGTACAATCCCTGTACGAAGGGGAATATCTGTTTAAGCGCAGGGCCCGCAGCTGGATTGTATGATGGCATGTTTCAATTCAACCTTGGCGCAAAACTCCAGGGATGCTGGTATATCAATGAAAAGACGGGTATTACCCCCGGTGTACTGGTCATGAAAGAATCCGGAGCGGATCCACTTTGGTCTGGTTCACTAAAAGTCAGTTTTGCTTTTTAAATCAACAACAATCCTTTGTGTTCTTTGTGTATGCTTTGTGTACTTTGTGCTCCAAAAAAAAGTAGCACGAAGTACACTAAGAACCACGAAGGGCACAACGCAATACTTTCAGCGTTTAAAAAACTGATTATTTATTTTCAGCAACAGCCCCGGCCAGCATATATTCCCTGTTCAGCCTTGCGATATTCTCAATGGAGATCTCTTTGGGACAAACCGCTTCGCAGGCACCGGTGTTGGTACAGGCGCCAAAACCTTCTTTATCCATCTGGGCTACCATATTCATCGCCCGGGTTCTTCTTTCGGGCCCACCCTGGGGTAATAAAGCCAGGTGAGATACTTTAGCCGATACAAACAGCAGCGCCGATGAATTTTTACAAGCTGCGACACAGGCGCCGCACCCGATACAGGCAGCAGCGGCAAAAGCCGCATCGGCCATCTCTTTCTGAACAGGTATAGCGTTGGCATCCACAGCATTGCCCGTGTTAACGGAAATATAGCCTCCGGCCTGGATAATGCGGTCAAATGCCGTACGGTCTACAACCAGGTCCTTGATCACGGGGAAAGAATTAGCCCTCCAGGGTTCTACTACGATTGTATCACCATCTTTATAGGCTCTCATATGTAATTGGCAGGTTGTATTGGCATGCCAGGGTCCATGCGGCCTACCATTGATATACATGGAACACATCCCGCAGATACCTTCACGGCAATCATGATCAAAAGCGATCGGGTCCTTTCCGTCACGGATCAGTTCTTCATTCAGTACATCAAACATTTCCAGGAAAGACATTTCGGATGAGATGTCCTTCACTCTATATGTTTCAAACCCTCCTCTCTCATTTCCATTTTTTTGTCTCCACACTTTTAAAGTGAGGTTCATATTGTAATGCTCCATATTACTATTTTAGGCCACTGATAATTATGATTTTTATGATTTTCGCAGTTCATCATAACGGATCTTAACCATCATAATGATCTGCGTTCCCTTTTATTTATATGAACGCTGTGTTGGTTTCGCCACTTCAAATTCCAGTTGCTCCTTATGCAATTCCCAGTTACTCTCTCCCTTATATTCCCATGCTGATACATACGCATACTGCTCATCATTCCTTTTTGCTTCGCCTTCATCGGTTTGACTTTCCTCGCGGAAGTGACCACCACAACTTTCATTCCTCTCCAGTGCATCCTTGCACATTAACTCACCCAGCTCAATAAAATCGGCTACCCGGCCGGCCTTGTCCAGTTCGGGATTCATTTCATTGACAGCACCAGGTATTCGTACATCTAACCAGAATTCTTTTTTCAACGCCTGGATCTCGGTGATTGCTTCCTGCAAGCCTTTTGCATTGCGGGCCATACCACATTTCTCCCACATGATCCTGCCAAGTCGTTTGTGAAAACTCTCTACCGTTTGCTTTCCCTGGATGCTCATTAGTTTTTCGATCCTTTCTTTTACGGCTTTGGCCGTTTCATCAAATGCCTCATGTGTTGTTGGTACCGGTTTTACACTGATCTCATCGGCCAGGTAATTTCCGATCGTATAAGGTATCACGAAGTAACCATCGGCAAGCCCCTGCATCAACGCGGAAGCGCCCAGCCGGTTCGCTCCATGATCGCTAAAATTCGCCTCCCCTAAAGAATAAAGACCTTTTACATTCGTCATCAGTTCATAATCGACCCATAGACCTCCCATCGTATAGTGAACAGCCGGGTAGATCCGCATCGGCACTTCGTAAGGATCTTCACCAGTGATCTTTTCATACATATCAAACAGGTTACCATACTCTTCTTTCACCACTTCTTTTCCAAGACGGATCAATGTTGCTGTATCGGGATCTGAAAGGCCCTGCTTGTTGGCTTCAGCCTTTCCATATTTATTGATCAGGTTGTGTTTGAAATCAAGGTAAACAGCTTGTTTGGTCGTTCCCACTCCATAACCGGCATCACATCTTTCCTTGGCGGCCCTGGAAGCAACGTCCCTCGGAACAAGGTTCCCAAAAGCGGGGTATCTTCTTTCCAAATAGTAATCTCTTTCTTCTTCAGGAATATCATTGGCCTTTCTTGTATCCCCTTTTTGTTTCGGCACCCAGATACGCCCGTCATTCCGCAATGATTCGGACATCAATGTCAGTTTGGATTGATGATCGCCACTAACGGGGATACAGGTCGGGTGGATCTGTGTAAAGCAGGGGTTGCCAAAGAATGCCCCTTTCTTATGCGCCTTCCAGGCAGCGGTTACATTGCTCCCCATGGCATTGGTAGACAGGTAAAAAACATTTCCATAACCACCACTGCACAACAATACCGCGTGACCAAAGAATCTTTCCAGTTCACCATTCACCAGGTTGCGGCAAATGATCCCCCTGGCTTTTCCATCGATCATCACCACATCCAGCATCTCGTGACGGGTGTGCATCTCCACATTCCCCAGCGCTACTTGTCGTTCAAGCGCCTGGTAAGCTCCTATCAGTAATTGCTGACCGGTCTGGCCGGCAGCATAAAAAGTTCTTTTTACCTGTGTGCCTCCAAAAGACCGGTTATTCAGTAAGCCACCATACTCCCGGGCAAAGGGAACACCCTGCGCCACACATTGATCAATGATATTTACACTCACTTCCGCCAGGCGATGTACATTCCCTTCCCTTGCGCGGTAATCACCTCCTTTCACGGTATCATAAAATAAACGGAAAACAGAATCGCCATCATTCTGGTAATTCTTGGCGGCATTGATACCACCCTGCGCCGCGATCGAATGCGCACGGCGGGGAGAATCCTGGAAACAAAATGCCTTTACCTTATATCCCAGTTCACC
>JANMKG010000224.1:0-8903 GCA_031371915.1 Chitinophagaceae bacterium
CTTTTTCTTTGAATGTCAGCTTGATCCCGGGGACGATCTTCTGAAAACCCAGGTAATTCTTTTTCCCATCATTATCGGTATAAAGATCGGCTGTAAATGATGAGCCACTCACCCCAAACTCTACCTTCCTGAATAAGTTATTGGGGTAAAACGAATACCAGGCAAGACCCAAACCTGTAAAGCGTTTGGAGCCGGTCGCATACATAGGTGCGAGCAAGAACTGGAAGTGGGAAGGAGGTAATTTTATATTGGTCACAAAAACACCGGCCATGAATTTGTCGTAACTATTGGCGCCGATCGCCGGGCCGACTACAATAAGATCCTTTGAAGGGTTTTTGGTATACCCATCGAGGGCCTTGAAGTTGAACAGGGGGACAACTTTTGTTCCCTTTCGCTGCTGGTTGGGCAATATACCTGTTTGGCTGGTATAGGAAAACACAGGGTCAAGATCCCTGCCACTGCTTTCTTCCATCGCCTTTTTAAAATCTTCTGGTTGTGGATGCCTGAATTGCCAGCGACGGTAGTATTCCTGCATGGCTTTATTGAATGCTTCCGTCCCCAGCTGCGATTCAAGATAACGTAACCATTCAGCTGTTTTATAATAAGGTACTGTAGCGTAGTTGACTGTATTGTATTTTTCCGCGGGAAGTTCTATCGGCTGATCGGTATTATTGATCGCATTGGTTTCAAACATAATTCTTTCCCACTGCGCTTGCTGCCCATGTTTAGCAACCATATATTTTTCATCATAATAACTATTCAGCCCTTCATCCATCCAGGGATGATCTCTTTCATTGCTGGCGAGAATACCGTAAAACCAGTTATGACCTATTTCATGCGCGATGGTATGATCGACTTCTTTTGCATTGGTACCGGGAGAAATAACCGTGATGGTAGGATATTCCATGCCACCACCAAAACTTTCGGGACCCTGTACTACTTTTACAACCGGGTAGGGATATTCTCCCACCAGTGATGAATAATGACGTACGGCGTCTTTTGCATATTGCAGGCTGTTGCGCCATATCTCCTTATACTGCGGTGTATAAAATGTAGCCACCAAAATGATTTTTCCTGAAGGAAGGCGGCAGCTGTCGCTATTAACAATAAACCGTTTATCGGCAAACCAGGCAAAATCATGGATATTGTCCTGGTGGTAATGAAGTGTTTTGGTTTCTTTTTCAGATTCAGGGAAAAGCTGGTAAGTGTTTTTAAGCTGATCACCGGCTGTTTTCTCTTTCCGTTTGACAGGTTCCCATGTGTAGGATGATCTCGTTGTCTTTATCCATTGTTTTTCTTTTTCATCCTGCAGTTCACCTGTTCCGGCCACCACGTAATTTTTGGGTACGGTGATGCTGACATCAAAACTGCCAAACTCGCTGTAAAATTCCCCCTGGTCGAGGTAGGGCATTGGGTGCCAGCCTTGCTGGTCATATACCGCGGGTTTGGGATACCATTGCGTGGCCTGGTAACTTTGACCATCATGTCCACCCCTGGAGAAATTATAAGGAAGCTGAACATGGAAAGGGGTACTGATCATTATTTTTTGTCCTGGTGGCAGTGGATTGGGGAGGACCAGTTTGATGATATCAATATGCTGGGGATGGTCTTCCACCTGTGCAGTGATATTATTTACTTTAAAATCAAGACGGTTGATATAACCTTTCTGGTCTTTATCCGAAAAATAAAAAGCGGTGCTGCCATTTTCCAGGACCTGGTCCGTATAAGCCGTCTTGTCGTTTTTATAAGCATTGGGCCAGATATGGAACCAGATAAAGCCTAGTGTATCGGGTGAATGGTTGATGTATTCTATATTTTCAAAACCTGAAAGGCTGTGGTCGACATCATTTAGTGATACATCAATTTTATAATTGACCTGTTGTTGCCAGTATTGAGAAAAAGCGGTTAGCTGTAAGCTGACAGCTATTAGCAGGATAAATATGAATTTTCTCAAAAGGTGGAGTTTGATCAAAAATAAAATCTAAAATCTGCAATCAGAAATCTAAAATACTAACAGCTAATAGCTAACGGCTAATAGCACCTCACTTTCCTTTCCCTTTAAAAATAATCCTCAACGTATGGATCATGATCTTGAAATCCAGCGCCAGCGAGATATTTTCAATATACAGGAGGTCGAATTTGCTCCGCTCTACCATTTCTTCCACATTTTCCGCATAACCAAACTGCACCATGCCCCAGCTGGTAAGACCGGGTTTTACTTTAAGCAGGTATTTATAAAAAGGGGAACGGGAAATAACCTGGTCAATATAGAAGCGGCGTTCGGGTCTTGGGCCAACGAGGCTCATTTCACCCAACAGGATATTGAACAGCTGGGGTAATTCATCGAGCCGCCATTTCCGCATGATCTTCCCCCATTTTGTGATACGTGTATCATTTTCCGAAGAAAGCGCAGGCCCATTTATTTCCGCGTCCTTTATCATTGACCTGAACTTATACATACGGAAAGGCTTCCCTTTGTAACCGATCCTTTCCTGTGAATAAAAAATGGGACCCGGGGACGAGAATTTTACCCGGAGGGCGACATATAACATGTAAGGTGAAAGTAGTAAAAGCCCAAACAAGGAGACGGTAACATCCACAAGCCGTTTGATATTTTGCTGCCATTCGGGCATCAGTCCTGTTTGCAGGTCGATCAGGGCGGCGCCCATTACATTGCTTGTCTTTACTGATCCTGAAAGAATATCGAGGGTATCCGGCTGTATCTTGATCTCGACATCTTTTTCACTGAGCCTGTTGATGATATTCTCCAATACGGGTTGTTCTTTTTTCTCCATCGCTAATACAACCAGTTCGATATCATTGGCATCAATGATCTTTTCCAGTTCCTCCACGGAACCCAGTTTTGGGATCAGGCGGTGTATTCCATTTTTACCATTATTATCCGGGGTTACAAATCCTGTATAGCGGTAACCGCCATCGTGCAGGCTCTTTTCCGTTTCTTTTAAAATGCGGATGGCATTGTCCTGGCTTCCCACCATCAGTGTGTTGAAAAAAACTTTCCCCTTCAGGAGCTGTTGTTTTACCCTCTCCAGGATCAGCCATCTTCCGCTGAAGGTGATAAGAAAATGAAGACCAAACAGGGTAAGAAAGGCGATATAATAATAAGAATAGCCTTTCCTCGCATCGTCCAGCAGGAAAGCGAAGAACAATACAATACAACCGATAAGGCTGCAGACAAACGTGCTGGTGAATTCAAAAAGGCGTGATTTTTTATACAATTTTTTATAGGACCCGACCACGGTGTACAGGATCAACCAGCTCACAGGTATCAGCGTGATCCCCCACCAGAAATTATTATCAAAGAGAAGTTGACCATTTACCGTAACAGGTTGGTGAAGGAGCCATCTCCGGAAAAAGAAAAAACAGGCCCAGGCAAGCGCAGCGGTAATGAAATCAACAACTGCATACCAGGCTATGGATATTTGTTTCCCCGGGTTCATGAATGCGTAATAACATTGTTGCCGATCTTCTCCAGGATCTGGTGAGCCACATCCATCGCCATCAGCCCATCCATTTCGGATACGACCGTTTTTGTATTATTGATGATGGCATTTTTAAATGCTAACAGTTCCTCTTTGATCGCGTTCACCTCGGGTATTACCGGGTTGGCCATCGCGATTGTTTTTTTACCGGTAGGCGTTTCGATGTCAAAGGCAAATACATTGGAGTCCTGTGCCTCTTTTAGTTTGATGATCTCTGTTTTCTTGTTCAGGAAATCAATACCGATATAAGAATCTTTCTGGAAGAGCCGGATCTTGCGCATTTTTTTCATGGAGATACGGCTGCTGGTGAGATTGGCGACACAACCATTATCAAACTCGATCCGGACGTTGGCGATATCCGGTGTTTCTGTCATTACGCCGACACCACTCGCTGAAATACTTTTTACATCGCTTTTTACAATACTGAGGATGATATCAATATCATGGATCATCAGATCGAGGATCACACTTACTTCTGTTCCCCTTGGGTTGAACTGTGCCAGGCGATGTACTTCGATGAACATCGGGTTAAGGGTCATGTCCCTGATCGCCAGGAAAGCCGGGTTGAATCTTTCCACATGTCCTACCTGGAACTTGATCCCGGATTCTGCAGCAAGTTTTACAAGCTGGCGGGCTTCTTCCATCGTATTGGCAAGAGGTTTCTCCACGAAAACATGTTTCCCTTTCTTGATGGCTTTTTCGCAGCATTCAAAATGATAATTGGTGGGGGCTACCACATCAATGGCATCACAGGCATCCACCAGGGCGTCCATGTCAAGGAAACGGGGCAACTGGTATTTCTCGGACACCTGTTGAGCCATATCGTCATCCGGGTCATAAAAGCCTACCAGCTCTACACCCGGGATATCTTTCCAGTTATTCAGGTGAAATTTTCCCAAATGTCCTACGCCAAAAACACCGATCCTGAGCATAATAATCAATTAATCCTCAAAGATAAAGATTGGAAAATGGATAGACCTTTCATTTTAATCTGATAGTTTCTGAACCACTCCTCCTTCGTCGGAGCAGGCTCCGACACATAAAAACATAGACTTCACAAAGCCTATGTCTCGGCCTATTGTGCCCTTATGCTCCTATGTGGTTCAGGCACCTAAGACAAAAGAAAATCTATAAACCAGCGGAAATTAATTCAGGATCACCGAGCTGTTCACATAGGAAGGATGATAGATGAAAAGACAGGTGCCGTTCTTGATGGTATTGATTATAGGCCGGGAAACCTGAACGGGAACCGCGGGACATCCCTGGCTGCGACCTACGAAACCACCGGGTGTAGTGGCCCGCTCATCGGAAACATAAGGAGCGCCATGAACGACGATACCTCTTTCAAGTGCATTGTCATTGATCCCTCTTTCCAGGCCTTCCAGTTTCAGGGAATAGCCATTCTTGCCTTCGTAAGTTTCCTGGGTAAGGTAAAAACCGGGACTGCTTTTAAAAGATGATTCCTGGTTGGAGAATGAAACTGCATTCTCATAGCCGGTATTCTTTCCATGCGCAACAAGTGTATTGAAAAGGACCCTGTAGTTTTCCAGGTCGATGACAAAAAGCCTTTTTTTATTGCTGGGGAGACTAAAATCGATAATAGAAATAATGGACTGGTTGGCCAGTTTTCCCTGTTGTATCAATTTGTCCAACCCTTCCTTGGCGTAATCATAGGCTTGCTGGCTCAATCCTTTTAAATTCAAATGCAGGCTGTCATACACCGAGCGTATAAAGGAGACCGGGGGAACAGGTGCTGCTCCCGGGCTTACAACAGGAAGGGCTGTGGCTGGATCAAATGTTTTATTACCAGTGGCCGATTTTGCAAAGGCAAATGGCAGGTGCAGCAGAGCGATGACCACGGACGAAACGAGCAGGTAGAATCCTTTGAATTTTTTCTTCATGCTACTTAACTTATTAACCTGTTATTGCCAACAGGGAGATTTAACCAAAAATATGATACAGGAGCAGCTCGTTTTACCGGCGCATTGGCGGAAAAATCACACCAAATAAAAAAATCTTGAAATTCTCAGCGGGCAGTTAGGGGATGAGGTTGGTTGAAGGGGTTGGCTCTTATTTATCAACTGTTATTACTACTATCCCATCCCCTTTCGGAGTGCAAATATAAGCTTTAAAAGCCGGCAACAATGTTAACTGGCTGCAATTTTTCAACAGTTTTTAAACGGTATCAATCGTTTGTCATGGGAATGTCGAACAATATTTTGTATGTATTATAAAAAAAACTACTGGCTGGCTCAAAAGCTCATCAGGGCATACCCTTGGTTTTGATAGGTCATTAACACCATCAATGCATCACTGGCGATGGCAACATCCCGGGATATTTTTTTTATATCAATATTTTCTGCCAGCAGGTTTTGACCGCATACGTATAATTGTACCCCGCTTTTTTTTAACCCGGCAATCACTCCAAGGTTGGGATTGTCCATGCCAAATTTTTCTTTATAGTGGTCGTTATCAAGAATAGCATCAATGGCAGCGCCGTGAAATACAACCACGAATTTCGCATGATTTACCGGTATGCCACACACGCCCAGGGCATTGAGTTCCGAACCTGCCATGTTCAGGGCGGGGAGGAGCTGGGACGCATCTTTGGGTGCTTTAGTAGCATCATAAATAGCTTTATATATCCTGCTCCTGTCAGGCTGCATCTTTGCACCTTTTATAACTATAAATCCATCCGCAGCTGAAATAACGGGGCTGGAACTTTTCTCCTGTGTTATCGCTTTTATACTGAGTAAAAAAAATAACACAGCGGCAAATGAATGTTTCATTTTGTATTATTTTGGATGAGAATTACTGATCATTCAACCCCCTTCCACGAAGAATCCGGGGTATACATTTTTCAATTCTTGATTCCCGGGTTTTGGATTGTTTGGGCGCGGAAAAATAAAGGATATAAGCTCTTTGTCGTCCCGGCGTCAATGCGTTAAAAGCAGTTTTGATCGCAGCGGTTTTATCTAATTTATGTTGAAATTCTCCAGGGATGGTGAACGCTGTAGTCTTTTTTAAACTTACTTTCAAACCGGCTTTTTCCACTTCAATGGCTTCATAGATACAGGCTTTAATGACGGCTTTCATCTTCACTATTTCCCGGGTATGGGTAAACCGGACCTGGCGGGCCGCCTGCACATTCTTCGTTTGCTGGACCAGGATACCCTTGTCATTATTTAACAGGGCACCTTTAAAAAACAAAAGCGCACAGTATTCTTTGAACACATGTATTAAAAGAATGTTAGCTCCCTGTAATGTGTAACAAGGAACACCCCATTTCAATTCTTCTGCCAAGCCGCAGTCAAGAACGATCATTCGCAATTGCTCCAGTTCTTCCTGCCATTTTTTAGCTTTACTAAAATAAAAATTGACTTTTGGATTCATTTCACTATTTGTCATAGTATATTTTTTTGTCACACCCTTAGTGAGCCACGAAATCCCCGGGCGGCATAATAGGATTCTGCACCGTTATGATACACAAAAACAGTGTTGTAACGACGATCACAGAAAATGGCACCACCCAGTTTCCTGATCGCGGCAGGTGTTTTAATCCAGCTCGAGGTTTTTGTATCGAAATTCCCGAGTTGTTGAAGCTCGCGGTATTGCTCTTCCGTTAAAAGCTCAATACCTATGTCAGCAGCCATTTCCACTGCACTGTTGCCCGGTTTATGTTCTTTTCTCGACTCCAGCGCTTCATGATCGTAACAAACACTTCTGCGGTCTTTCGGACTTTCGGGGCAACAATCATAAAAAATATAGTCGCCTGTCTTTTTATCATGCCCGATAATATCGGGCTCACCTCCTGTTCTTTCCATTTCATGGAGCGACCACATTTTCCCGGGATTTGTTTCCAGCTTTGCCTGTACGTTAGGCCATTCGAGCGTTTTATGACGGTTCATGTTTTTCTCAAAACGGGTCTTTAAAACACTGAGTAGTTCTTCCCGTTGCCCGGCTGACAACTTCTTAGTAGTGTTCATGATCTTGCTCATACTTTTATTTTAGGTCCCTGTTATTACGTCGGCAAGTATAGTAGCGTTAGTACTTCTTCGTCAATACTATTTCAAAGCAAGTGTGTCAGCATTCCAAATCCCATGGGTAGACTTCCATTTGCCTTCTTTGTCGCGTTTAAGAAGTTCAATGTACTTACCATGTTCTGTTGTGACTTTACCAGTCGAGTCTTTTGTACTCATTTGAAAACGCCCTACTTCGTAGCCTATGTCACCATTGCTATTCGTTGATACCGTTGCAACATCTACATCAAATGCGCCTGCTGCCACCGCTCCTTCCCAATATTTCCGAATATTCGTCCGCCCCGTTACGGGTGCCTCATTGGGTGGAAGTATAGTAGCGTCTTCTGTGTAACAATTAGCTGCCGCAACAGCATCTTTTGCATTTAATGCTTTAGCAAAATCCCTGTTCATTTGCGAGAGTTCTTCTGTCGTTGCAGGCGTAGAATGGCCGGTATTACTGCAACTGCTTAGAATTAATAAGCCTGTTAAAAAATTGCAGGTAAATAAAAAAAACTTTGTCATTTTATCTGAATTTTAGTTTTTAAATGCAGTTTCTGCCGCATTTTGACTAATGTCTGAATTGTTGCTGGTAGCAGTGATTGAACGTTTCCTGCTTATAAAAGTACATCAATAGTCAATTGCCTAAGGATTCATTTTATTGAAAGTCGCACTAATAGCTTCCGGAGGAGCTTTTGACATTACTTCACTAAATCCAAACGTAAGTTCGGTCTTACCTTCTTTCATTTGTTTGAATACTGCCTCTACAAAGTCGCTTACTGCTGGTTGCCCATCGTGTAAGCCTTTTCCACCCAGGTCCGTATTTAGGGCTGGTGGTATCATTTCTATTACTTCTATGTTCTTTGCTTTCAACATATGCCGAAGTGACATTGTAAAAGAATGAAAAAAAGCTTTTGTCGCACAGTAGACCGGCACTTTTGCAAGCTGTACAAATGCCAAACCTGATGTGACATTAATAATGGTATCCAGTGATTTTAAGTTGGTGAACAACTTTGTCAAATGGAGGGGGGCTAAAACATTTGTTGTAATTTCTTCTTTTGTTTTTTCATAAAAATCACTATCGGAAATGTTCATCCAATTTTGAATACCTGCATTGTTTACCAAAACATTCAGGTCTGGATGGTTTTCGGAAACCCAATTATACAGTTCAAACCTGTCTGACTCTTGTGTCAGGTCGCATACCCTGGTAATGACTGAGGGGAATTTATCCTTAACTGCTTCAAGGGTTTCTTCCCGTCTGCCACAAATTATCACTGTATTGTTTTCCAGTATAAATCTTTCGGTCAGCCCCAGGCCAATTCCACTGCCACCGCCTGTTATCAGGATTTTGTTATTTGCTGACTTCATTTTTTTTACAATTTTG
>JANMKG010000136.1:0-12999 GCA_031371915.1 Chitinophagaceae bacterium
GACTCGTTGACAATTGAACATTGACCTTATCAATTGCATGTAGGTAATTCGACGAGTCCCTTTCGGAAACTCCAGCTATTGCAGTTGCATTCAAAGGAGACTCGTCGTAAAAGAAGCATTGATTAATAAAGCTACCCACGCCAGGCCTTATCTTTGCTCCCCTAATTACCCCAACCTCCATGAAAGTCTTCAAATTCGGCGGCGTCTCGGTGAACAGCGTGGAAAGGATACAGAATATGGGCCGCATCATGCAACAGCATGCAGGCGAAAATATCCTCGTGATAGTTTCGGCCATGGGCAAGACCACCAATGCGCTGGAAAAAGTAGTGGATGCATTTTATGCGGGTAAAAAAGAAGACGCCCTGCAGTTATTTGAGCAGGTCAAGAACCAACACCTCACAACTGCCAAATATGTGCTGGTCACCCATTACCTGGCCTGCGAAAAACAATTAAAGGATTTCTTTACCGAGGTCGAATGGCTGCTCCATGATAAACCCGTACGGGATTACGATTATTATTACGACCAGGTGGTCTGCGCCGGTGAATTATTTTCTACTGCAATTATCAGCGCCTACCTGAATGAAATTGCTGTCGCTAATGAATGGATGGATGTCCGTGATATCTTCCGTACCGATGATGATTTCCGGGATGCGAATATTGACTGGGCTTATACCCTTTCTAAAGTACAGGACGATGTGGTACCCGCTTTCAATGATACGAATATCATCCTCACCCAGGGTTTTATCGGCGCCACCGATGAAAACGAGAGCACTACACTGGGAAGAGAGGGAAGCGATTATACCGCCGCTGTTTTCGCGAATATGCTGGGCGCGGAAAGTTTATCTATCTGGAAAGATGTGGAAAGCGTGATGAACTGCGATCCCAAACAATTCCCCGATGCGATCCCACTCCCTGAACTGAATTTTAAGGAAGTGATCGAAATGGCGTACTACGGTGCCCAGGTGATCCATCCCAAGACCATCAAACCCCTGCATAACAAGGATATCCCGCTGTATGTAAAATGTTTCCTCGATCCTTCCTTACCCGGTACCTATATCCATAACAGGGGGGTTCACTATCTCCCACCGATCATTGTGCTGAAAGAAAAACAGGTGATGCTGACAATGAGATCCCCGGATTTTTCCTTTATTGGGGAACAACACGTTGGACATTTGTATAATCTCTTTGAGAAACTCAATATCAAACCCAATCTCACACAGAACGGCGCCATTAGTTTTGTGGCGGTGCTGGATAACTGGCCCGAAAAGATCCAAAAACTGGCAATGGCCGCTTCGGAGTTCCTGGATGTACAACTAGTGCAGGGGCTCTCCTTACTAACCGTGCGGCATTATACAAAAGAAGTGTTTGAGAAACTGACAGAAGGGAAAAAGATATTGCTGCGGCAGCAGACGCCGGAGACGATACAGTTACTGTTCCAGTAAAATTTTTGAAGAAATTTCCAACACAGAGGAAATACGGAGTTACACAGAGATTTTATAATGCCCTCTGTGTAACTCTGAGCCTTTGTATCTCTGTGTTGAAAAAAAATTTTGATTGAGGACTATTCGGCGCGTTCAACCGTTACGGTCTGGATCATTTTCTTGGCAACAGGCTTATCATTCAGCAGGGCGGGTTTCCAGGTACCCATATTCTCCATGCGGGTGATCAGTTCATCGTTCATATCCTCGCCGTCCTTTACCGATTTCAATACCCTGAAATTGACAGGTACTCCATCTTTGTCCACCACGAACTCTACCTGGACATAAGCTTTCTTTATTCCTTTCGGCAAATAGTCCGCCATATCCTTACCCAGTTTTTCCAGGTATTGCATAAACGCATCCGCGCCGCCGGGAAACTGTGGCCATTGGTGTACCGCATCAGATAGCACACCTACATTCCGGGTGCGGTGCTCCACGGCTACCCTTTTAGCGGGTTTCTCTTCTGCCACCGCCTTCATCTTGCGGGGAGGCACATCATTGATCATGTACTGGCCCTTGTCACCGATCATTACGATGGGGAGTTGTTTGTATTTTTCAAAATAGTCAAACGCGTCTTCCATCCTGTCGGCAAATTTCTTCAAACCTGCATCATCCTTTGTAAGATTCTCGAGGTATTTGACACTTTTTTCTTTATTAAAACGAACAGGGAAAATATGCACGGGAATAAAATCCTGTCCCAGGTCCTTGGCATGCGCGGCGAGTATATACAACTCATCGATCTGCTCATCCCGGATGGGAATACAACCGACGGTAACACAACTGCCATGGATATAAATAGCGCTGCCCGGACGGAGGGAATCACTTAGCATTTTGTCGGAGGCGTTCGGGTAATTGATACCCAGCGAAAGATAATAGGTGCTTTTAGGATTGAACTCATTGATATAATAAAATCCTTCAGGCACCTGGTAATCGCCTTCCATCCGCTTGGGACCGAGGGTACCGGCGAGTGCACAAACCTTATAGGTCTTGAATAACTGGAAAGGATCTTTGAGATCGTTCTTTACCCATACTTCCAGCTGGCTGTCGTACTTGAACGACCTGATATAGATATACTTAGCCGGCCATACCAGCTTTTTTTCTTCAAACTGTTTCTGGAGGGTATCTTCTTTGCGTTGGAGGGCTTCCAAAGGTCTTGGAAAGCTTTTCTGGTAATCGATAAATGAAAATGAATTGCCTCCTTTGGACTGCGGCGGTTGCGCGGACAAAGACATAACAAGAAAGGAAAATAAAAGGAGTGATACCAGGTTTTTCATCATACTCTATTAAGGATTCAACGGGGGATACCGTAAAGATAGAAAAAAGTCCGGAGTCCGGGGTCCGAAGTCCCGAGCCGACTCCTAAAGCAATGTTATTCTTAGTCCGGAGTCGGGAGTCCAGAGCCGCTCACTTAATCCGATAAAACTTTGTGACTTCCAACTTCACTTTCTCATTCCTTATTCCTCATTTCTAATTTCTTATTTTCTACCGATGTTTTACCCCTACGGGGTATTCTCTTCCATTATTAACGGCCGCATTTTCTACCGACCTTTTACCCCTACGGGGTAATTCAATTCCCCGGGTCTTCAATTTCTTATTTCTCATTTCTCATTTCTCATTTTTCCCCGGGGTTAAAACCCCGGGCTATTGATATTCGACCCCTTCGGGGTCTTCCAATTCGTCATTGCGAGGCAACACCGAAGCCACGTCATTGCGAGCGAAGCGAAGCAATTATTCCTATTCTATAAATTACCCCTCGCATCCTGTTCACGCTCCAGTGCTTCAAACAAGGCCTTAAAATTCCCTTTTCCAAAACTCTTCGCCCCTTTCCGCTGGATGATCTCGAAGAATAAGGTCGGCCGGTCTTCAAGCGGCTTGCTGAATATCTGGAGAAGATAACCTTCCTCATCGCGGTCGATAAGAACACCCAGTTCCTGTAAAGGAGCAAGGTCTTCATCGATCTTCCCTACTCTTTCCAATACTGTTTCGTAATAACTCGCAGGTATCTTTAAGAACTCAACACCTCTTTTCTGCAGTTCTGTAACCGTTGCCACAATATCAGCCGTAGCGATCGCAACATGCTGCACTCCTTCCCCGTTATAGAACTCGAGGTATTCTTCCACCTGGCTTTTCTTTTTTCCTTCGGCCGGTTCGTTGATCGGGAATTTGACAAAGCCGTTGCCATTACTCATCACTTTACTCATCAGCGCGGAGTATTCGGTGGAGATATCCTTGTCATCAAAGCTTAAGATATTACGGAAGCCCATCACGTCTTCATAAAATTTCACCCAGGGATTCATCTGGTTCCAGCCCACGTTGCCTACACAATGATCGACATATAACAATCCTGTGGGGGCAGGGTTATAGTCCGTTTTCCATTCCCGGAAGCCGGGCATAAAAACACCGGAGTAGTTTTTCCTTTCTACAAAGAGGTGGACTGTATCTCCATAAGTATGAATACCACTCAATACCACTTCGCCATTATCATCTTTTAATGTCGTGGGCTGCATATACGACTTGCCTCCTCTTTTCGTGGTCTCCTCATAAGCGCTTTGGGCATCTTCTACCTTTAAGGCAATTACTTTTACTCCATCGCCATGCCGGTTAATATGATCGGCGATCGCGTTATCGGGTCGCAACGGCGTGGTCAGTACAAAAGTCAGTCGATCCTGGCGGATGACGTAACTCACTTTGTCTTTCATCCCTGTTTCCGGACCGGCATAGGCCAGTGACTGGAAACCAAAAGCCGTTTTATAAAAATGGGCCGCCTGTTTGGCATTGCCGACATAGAATTCTACGTAGTCGGTGCCCTGGAGGGGGAGGAAATCGGTTTGAGGGCCGGTTGTTTCTTTATTAAGAGTTTTTGTTTGCATGATTTTGAAATTTTGATCCTTCGTTACCTCAGGATGACAATTGGAATCCCGATAGCTATCGGGAGGGAAATTTTGCTTTTCAAATCCGATAGTTATCGGATCAGTTACTATCCATGGCTAAAGTCTCCATCAGAAGATTGAAGTCACTTCTTTGATCAGTGAATCTTTTATGGGGATAGTCGGGAAGCATAAGCAAATTTAATTAAAATAAAAAAGACCGCCTATTTTTTAACCACAGATAACACAGATTAAGAACTCACAGATTGCACTGTTTTAACCAATTTTTGACCACTAGTCAAAAAACAACCTATACTGTGTAATCTGTGAAATAATCCGTGCAATCTGTGGTAAAATCACTTTATATCCTTGAACCTCCCTGGTTATCTTTGTCCCTATGTTAAAGATCGGTATTCTCGGCGGTGGCCAGCTCGGAAGAATGTTATTACAGGCAGCCGCCAATTACCCCGTAGAGACTTTTGTACTGGAAAATGATGACGATTGCCCGGCGGCGCATCTCTGCCAGCATTTTACCAAAGGGGATATCAAAGACTTTGACGCTGTTTACAATTTTGGAAAAGGCCTGGATGCGATCACGATCGAGATCGAAAATGTAAATGTGGACGCCCTCGAAAAACTCGAAGCAGAAGGGGTAAAGATCTATCCCAAACCTTCCGTGCTGAGAACGATCAAGAATAAGATCCTGCAAAAACAATATTACCAGCAGCACAGTATCCCCAGCGCTGAATTTTTAATAACCAAGGATCTTGCTGAACTAAATCAACAAGAAAAATTCCTGCCCGCTGTTCACAAAGCAAGTGAAGGTGGCTATGACGGGAAAGGCGTGCAGATATTAAAGACCAGGGATGACCTCGGCAAAGGGTTCAACATCCCATCGGTGCTGGAGAAGATGGTAGCGATCAAAAAAGAAGTTGCCCAGATGGTGGCCATCAATGAAAAAGGCGAGACCGCCTTGTATCCACCGGTAGAAATGTTATTCGACACCTCGCTTAATTTACTGGACTACCAGCTTTGCCCGGCCGAACTGGAAGAAAAGATTTTGTGGAAAGTGGAAGCCATCGCTTTATCCGTAGTCAGGAATTTCAACTCCCCCGGCATCTATGCCGTGGAAATGTTTGTTGATAAAAATAATGATGTGCTCGTCAACGAGACGGCACCACGTGTACATAACAGTGGTCATCATACGATCGAAGCTCATTACTCTTCCCAGTTTGATATGCTCTGGCGGATCATGCTGGGCTACCCGCTGGGGAATACGGATGCCATCTTGCCTTCGATCATGGTGAATATTATCGGGGCTGAAGGCTGCAGTGGCAACGTGAAATACGAAGGACTGGAAGAAGTATTAAAAATTGAGAACGCCTTTGTTCACCTTTATGGGAAAAAAGAAACCCGGCCCGGGCGGAAAATGGGACATGTTACGATCCTTAGTAAAGAGAAACAGGAATTACTGCACCAGTCGAACAAAGTAAAGAGAACTTTGTTGGCGAAAGCGGTAGTGTAGCAGTTTGATTTTTAACACAGATTACACGGATTATTTCACAGATTACACAGTATAGGTTGTTTTTTGACTAGTGGGCAAAAATTGGTTAAACAGTGCAATCCGTGAAGAATTAAATCCGTGGTATCTGTGGTTACCCTATATCTTTCAATTTGGACACTACCCGAAAACCTAACTCCCTTTTATCCAATATAAAAACCGTTTATACTTCCCTGTTTTTTCCTGCAAGGAAAGCCATGCATTTGACGTCCAAAACCTTGTTATTATCCGTTATCTTTATCGACCTGATTGTTTTACCAATTGCACAGCAAACACATGAGAATCATCATTCTACTTCTCTTATCAGCAGGGCTTTTTTCATGGGCCGCCTGCGGTAAGAAAAAATCGGTCAGCACCCAGCAAAAAGAAGGCGCTGCCAAGCCACCACCAATGCGGGTGGATGCCTATATCGTAAGACCCCAGCCTTTCCAGGAGAATATCGAGGTTCCGGGCTCTATTGTAGCAAACGATGTGGCCGAGATACACCCCGAAGTATCCGGCAGGATCGTCCAGTTAAATGTGGCCGAAGGAAAATATGTTGGCCGCGGCACATTGCTGGCCAAACTCTATGATGGCGACCTGCGGGCCCAACTGAATAAACTGAACGTTCAGCTTGCACTTGCTCAAAAAACCGAAGAAAGACAGGCGCAGTTATTGAAGATCCAGGGTATCAGCCAGCAGGATTACGATATCAGTTTGTTACAGGTAAATAGTTTAAGAGCTGATATAGGCATCATTCAAACAAGCATTTCAAAAACAGTGGTAAGAGCGCCTTTCAGCGGGAAGCTGGGGTTAAAGAATATTAGTATCGGTTCTTATGTCTCCCCTGCATCGGTGATCGCTGTCATCAACCAGGTGGACCAGTTAAAACTGGATTTTTCCGTACCGGAGAAATACATTGATAAGATCAGGAACGGGCAACTCGTGACCTTTACGTTTGAAGGTTCCAGCAAACAACTTGGCGCCAAAGTGGTTGCCACTGAATCGAACATCACAGAAAATACCCGGAGCCTTACCGTTAGGGCTGCCGTGATCGGAACAGATCCGGGGATATTGCCAGGGTCTTTTGCTAAAGTACAATTGAGCTTTGACCCCGATCCCAATGCATTGCTGATCCCTACCCAGGCCGTGCTGCCACAGGCAAGAGGCAAAAAAGTTATTTTATATAAAAGCGGTACTGCTGTTTTTGCTGATGTTACAACAGGTGTGAGAGATTCGGCAAGGGTGCAGATCCTGGACGGACTAAAACCGGGTGATACGATCGTGGTAACGGGTTTGCTGAGTGTAAGACCGGAAGCGAAGATACAAATTGGAAAGATCGTGAATAAATGACAGGTGCCAGATAATAGATATTTCAGATAATAGATAATAACTAATAGATAATAGTTTCTTCAGGCTGAAGACTCAAATTATTATCTTTTATCTATTCATTATTAGTTAAAGTATGAACATTTCAGAATTAAGTTTACGAAGACCGGTACTTGCCATTGTGATGAATATCGTCATCGTGGTGTTTGGCGTGATCGGTTTTAAATTTCTCGGCGTAAGGGATTACCCAGCCATCGATCCACCCAATATCAGTGTGCGTACCAATTACCCCGGTGCGAACGCGGATATCATCGAGACACAAATCACCGAGCCATTGGAAAAAGCGATCAATGGTATCGCGGGGATCAAGAATATCACTTCCTCCAGCAGCAACGGTAGCAGTAATATCAATGTAGAATTTGAACTGGGCGAGAACCTTGAATCCGCGGCCAATGATGTGCGGGACAAAGTATCGCAGGCCCAGCGTTCCCTGCCTTCCGACCTGGATGCACCACCGGTTGTTTCTAAAGCGGATGCCAGTTCGGACCCCATCCTGTCCATGACCATCCAGAGCAATACCCGGAATCCGCTGGAGGTTACAGAATATGCGAATAATGTACTGGTAGAACGCCTGCAAACAATACCCGGCGTGAGCGGTATACAGATCTGGGGAGAAAAAAGATACGCCATGCGTATCTGGATCGACCCGGCCAAACTGGTGGCACTTAATATTACTGCCAATGATGTACAGGCTGCTTTACTAAGAGAGAATGTTGAATTGCCTTCGGGCAAGATCTCCGGGGACGCGACTGAATTAACAGTAAGAACATTTGGACGGTTAAATACGGAAGAAGAATTCAATAACCTGATCATCAAAAATGTCAATGGTACCGATATCCGTTTGAGCAGTGTGGGTGAAGCGGTGCTGGGCCCCGAAAATGATGAATCTGTTTTAAAAGGAGATGGTATCCCCATGATCGCACTGGCGATCATCCCCCAGCCGGGTTCCAACTATGTATCGATCTCCGATGAATTCTACAAAAGATTAGAGCAGATAAAAAAAGATGTGCCCGGGGATATCAAGATTAAGATCGCGCTTGACCAGACAAGGTTCATCAAAAAATCCATCCTTGAAGTACAGGAAACACTGATGATCGCTTTCCTCCTGGTGGTGATGATCATTTATGCTTTCTTCCGTGAATGGATCATTGCCATACGCCCGCTGATCGATATTCCCGTTTCCCTGATCGGCGCATTTTTTATTATGTACCTGATGGGATTTACCATCAATGTACTCTCCCTGCTGGCGATCGTGTTGGCCACGGGACTAGTTGTCGATGATGGTATCGTGGTCACCGAGAACATTTATAAAAAGATGGAGAAGGGAATGAACAAGTGGCAGGCGGCCGTGGAAGGTTCTAAAGAGATCTATTTCGCGGTCATTGCTACGTCCATCACACTGGCCGTTGTGTTCTTACCGATCATTTTCTTGCAGGGATTTGTTGGCCGGCTATTCCGCGAATTTGGTATAGTAGTGGCCGGGGCGGTATTGATATCCGCCTTCGTATCGCTCACCTTAACGCCGGTATTGAACGTCAAACTGGCAAAGCGAAACGTTCATAAACATTCCTGGTTCTATAATAAGTCAGAACCTTTTTTCCGGTGGCTGGAGAATTCCTACCAGGCCGCTTTACGACGTTTTATGCATGTGCGCTGGGTAGCGTTGATCCTTATTGCCGTTTGTGTGGCAATCATTTTCCTCATCGGTGGCGGACTTAAATCCGAATTGGCGCCGATGGAAGACAGGAACCAGTTCAGGTTGCAGATGACAGGACCTGAAGGTACTTCCTATGATGCGATGGATAAATTTGTTACCCGGCTTTCCGATTTCGTGATGGATTCGGTACCAGAAAGAGAACTGGTACTGAGTGTTACTTCACCCGGGTTTACAGGTTCCGGTAATTCCAATACCGGGTTTGTCCGTGTTACGCTCGTACCCCCGAATGAAAGAAGCCGCTCCCAAAAAGAGATCGTGGCGATGGTGAATAAAAATTTGCCCCGGTTCAATGAAGGCCGTGTATTTGCCGTGGAAGAACAAACGATCGCTGTCAACCGCCGCGGTGGCCAGCCCGTTTCTTTTGTGATCCAGAATAATAACTTTGCCAAGCTCACAGCTATCCTCCCAAAGATCCTGGAAGAAGCACGGCAAAGCAAAGTGTTATTGAATGCGGATGTCGATCTTAAATTCAACAAACCGGAATTAAGGGTAGTGATCGATCGCCTGAAAGCGGCGCAATTGGGCGTAAGCGTGAATGATATATCGCAAACACTGCAGCTCGCCTACAGCAACCGTCGCCTGGGCTATTTTACCAAAGATGGCAAACAATACCAGGTGATGGGACAGGTGGCACGTAATGACAGGGATGATCCTAATGACCTGAAGATCCTTTTTGTACGAAATAACCGCGGTGATATGATCAGCATGGATAACCTGGTGACTACTGAAGAATCGAACACCCCTCCTACTATTTACCATTTCAACCGTTATAAATCCGCTACGATCTCCGCCGGTTTGCAACCCGGTTATACGATCGGTGATGGTATCGCCGAAATGGAAAAGATCACAGACAAGGTACTGGATGAAACATTCGCCACTTCGCTCTCAGGTTCTTCCAGGGATTTTAAAGAAAGCAGCAGCAATACCAGTTTCGCATTCCTGCTGGCCCTCGCATTAATCTTCCTGATCCTGGCAGCGCAATTTGAAAGTTTTGTCGATCCGTTGATCATCATGTTCACGGTACCGCTGGCGATCGCCGGTGCTACGCTGACCTTATGGTTATTTGGACAAACCCTGAATATCTTCTCCCAGATCGGGATGATCATGCTGATCGGCCTGGTTACGAAGAACGGGATCCTGATCGTGGAGTTCGCCAACCAAAGCCAGCAAAAAGGAATGAAAAAAGCAGAAGCAGTCATTTTTTCCGCTACACAACGTCTGCGTCCGATCCTTATGACGAGTCTTGCGATGTCACTCGGTGCTTTACCACTGGCGCTTTCGCTGGGAGCTTCCGCCACCAGTCGTATCCCGCTTGGTGTTGTGATCGTAGGTGGTATCCTCTTTTCTCTCATACTGACCTTATTTGTGATACCGGCCATGTACTCCTTCCTCTCCACCAAAAAGAAAAAAAGTGAGATCGATAAAATGATTCACGAGCAAAAACATGAAACGGAAGTGACCACTGAACAAGTATAAATTTGATTTGATGATGAGACAATTTCTCCTGGCCATATTTGTATGTTTTTCTTTTTCATTGTCCGCGCAGCGGGTAATAACGCTTGAAGAAGCCATTGCCACAGCCCTCCGGGGCAATTATGATATCCTGTTGTCAAAAAATGATTCGCTGTCGGCCGCTATTAATTACTCGTACCGGAACGCGGCATTTATTCCAAGACTGAACGCGAATGTGGGTTCCTCCTGGAATAACAATAATACCCGGCAGATCCTTGCCGACGGGACCAAACGCCAGAGCACCGGCTTGAGATCAAATAATTATACCGCGCAACTGGCACTTAACTGGACGCTTTTTGATGGGTTCAAAATGTTTGCCACCCGTGACAAAGTAGCAGAGTTTGTCAAACTGGGAGAACTTGGTATCAAGAATCAAATTGTCAATACGGTAGCCATCGTCATAAATACCTATTATAATATTGTCCAGGAAAAGCAGCAACTAAAAGCGATCGAAGACCAAATGTCCATCAACGCTGAAAGACTGAAACTCGCCAGGTATAAACTGGATATCGGCGTGGGCGCCAAACCCGATGTGCTGCAAAGCCAGCTTGACTTGAATGAGCAAAAAGCCATCCAGTTGCAGCAGCAGACCGTGATCGCCAAGTTAAAGGAAGTGCTGAACCAGGCCATGAACGTTCAGCAAAGTACGATGTATGACGTGAGTGATTCCATTCCTATCAATATGGCCCTTTCGCTGGGAGATATCCAGTCCGGCATGGAGAATAACAATACTTCGCTGCTTATTGCTAAAAAGAATATTGATATTGCTGGTCTTACCCTGAAAGAAAGAAAGGCTGAGCTTTTACCAACGGTGAATTTCAATTCCGCGTATAATTTTAACCGGACCAGGAACCAGACGGTCATCAATTCTTTTTCTACACTTTATAACCGGAACAACGGATTTAATTACGGGCTTACCGCGACCATTCCCATTTTAAATAATTTCAACACCCGTCGCCAGATCAAACAGGCGCAACTGGATATCCAGTACCAGCAACTGGTTTATGATAACCAGCGTTCCCTGCTTAGTCTTGCCGTTATCAATGCGTACAATGATTACGAGTGGCAGAAGAAAGCACTGGTGCTGGAAGAAGAGAATATCCTGCTGGCCCGGGAGAATGTGAATATCGTACTGGAAGTCTACCGGCTCAATTCCACCACCCTGATCCAGTTAAAAGAAGCACAGAAAAGTTTGCAGGACGCCTATTCAAGGCTGATCACCGCGAGGTATAATACGAAGGTAGCGGAGACGGAGTTGTTGCGGTTGAAGGGTGAACTGGTGAGATAGGCGGGCTATTAGCAATTAGCTGTTAGCTATTAGTAAGTAACAATCATACAGCCTAACAGCTAATAGCTAAAGGCTAATAGCTTAATTTTGAACCCAACCAACCCACAAAGCCAATGACCCCACTTGTAGGCATCATCATGGGCAGCGACAGCGACCTCAGCGTTATGCAGGCTGCTTCAGATATTCTCAAGCAATTTGACATTCCTCATGAAGTAACGGTGGTGTCTGCGCATCGCACACCACACCGGATGATCGAGTATGCGGAAAAAGCAAAGACAAGAGGGTTGAAGGTTATTATTGCCGGGGCTGGTGGAGCGGCTCATCTACCGGGTATGATAGCATCTGTGACCACCTTACCCGTGATCGGTGTACCAATCAAATCGTCCAACTCTATTGACGGCTGGGATTCGGTACTGTCCATTTTGCAAATGCCCAATGGGGTTCCTGTTGGTACAGTGGCATTAAATGCTTCAAAAAATGCTGGTATCCTTGCCGCCGAGATCCTTGGTACGGCTGATGAAACCATCTCTCAAAAAGTTGCCGACTATAAAAATTCCCTTCATAATGAAGTGATCGAAAAAGTGGAGAAGATGAAAAAAGATGGGTGGGAGAATAAGTTCGATTAATTTTATAGTAGATTTTTTGAACCACATAGGATCATAGGAACATAGATTAACACATAGAGGGATATGAGAGTGACGAGAAAGTGGTTAAATGAGTTAACCTACAGTGTTATCGGCTGCGCTATAGAGGTACATAAGGCCGTTGGCCCCGGATTGCTGGAAAGTATCTACGAAAAATGCTTTTTAAGGGAATTGGCATTACGTGGTATTGCATACAAAAATCAAATTTGTGTACCCCTTCAGTATAAGGGTATGCAATTAGATGCAGAACTGAGACTCGATGTACTTGTAGAAGATAGATTGTGCGTGGAACTGAAAGCCCAGGAAGGCCTCTTACCAGTTCATGATGCGATATTACTATCCTATATGCAAATGCTGGAAAAACCTAAAGGCATCCTGATAAACTTTCATTGTGTAAATATTTTTAAAGAAGGTCAAAGAACACTGGTCAATAACTTATTTTCTTTGCTTCCTGCAGAATGAGAAAAACTATGTGTCCTCCTATGTATCTATGTGCCTATGTGGTTCAGTTTATTCAAAAAATTAAAGCTTTTACCCCTTGCAATAATTCTCATTGCCTGTGGT
>JANMKG010000143.1:0-1925 GCA_031371915.1 Chitinophagaceae bacterium
GCCCAGATACTCAAAGGGGGGATCAATCTCGCCAATGTGACCATCACCAATGATGGAGATATCGATGATAATAAAATGCTGACAAGTTTCCAGGTGGGATTTACAGGTAATATGAAGGTCATTCCCTTCTTTTTTTTCCAGCCGGGTATCCTGTTTACCGGTAAGGGATCCAAGACTCAGTCCGGGCAGACTACCGATGCTACTTATTACCGTGCCACGACCAATCCTTTTTATATCGAGGTCCCGGCGAATTTTGTATTCAAAACCCCGGGCCCTATTAAATTGTTTGTGGGAGCAGGTCCTTATATCGCCGTGGGTATTGCAGGAAAGAATAAAGTGGACGGCAAATTCCTGGGCACTACGTTTCATAGTGAAAAGAATATCGAATGGTCCAATGACGATCCTTCCACGCTGGATTATGAAGAAGGTTCCGGTTATGGGATCCTGAAACGTTTTGACTATGGTTTGAATGGCACCGCCGGTATTGAGACCGCGAATCTTGTACTGGGAATGAATTATGGGTTCGGGCTGGCCAAATTGCAAAGCGGGAGTAACAGCAGCGCCGATGATAAGAATAAACACCGGGTACTGAGTTTTACAGTGGGTATTAAATTATAAAGTCAATTTCTATAGATTGCAGAACCCCGGGTTTCCGGGGTTTTTTGTTTCCCGGGTTTATTTCTCGCGGCGTACGCAAAGGAGCGGAGGCGCGGCGCACTGGATTTTATTGCTAATAAAATCATTATAAAATCGACTTTCGTTGCGTCGCTGCTCCGCTGCGCCCGCCGCGAGAAACCGTATCTTGCGCCCTGCTTAGAACTTATAACTTACAACTTAGAACTTCCTATGCGCTACATGAAATGGATCGGTTTTGCCGCAGCTATTCTACTGCTGGTTTCCTGTTTTACACCCTGGGTCATTATTGAATCAAAGAATATCACGGTCACCGGTGTGGAAAGTGAAGGTACCCGTTTCGGCAAGCCGGGTTATTTCCATTTTGTGCTCATCGTCTTTTTCCTGGTCGCTAATTTTGTCCAGCGTATCTGGGCCAAGCGGCTCAACCTCTTCATTACTGCGCTCAACCTGGGCTGGGCGATCCGTAATTTCTTTATTTTATCCGCCTGCCAGGCGGGTGATTGCCCGGTGAAAAAGACCGGGCTCTACTGTATACTTATAGCTTCAGTGATCATGCTGGTAGCAGCTCTTTTTCCCGATATGAAAGTTCCTGGCGAAAAAAGTGAATCGTCCCGTTAATCTTTTTCCACGAACCCTTGTCTGAACCTCACCCTCACCCTTTCCCTCTCCACAGGTGGAGAGGGTGGGTGAGGATAAAAAGTGAATACCCTTTATTTTCCCGGGTTTAATAATAGCCTAGATTCGCCAGAGTAATTGATATAACCTTCCCGCCCCTTAGAAAATAACCTGCCGTTCCTTCTGAAAGCTTTATATCCTAAAAATGGGAACTATGCGGAAGGTTTACGTTTTTCTTCTTGTTCAGTGTATATGCTTTTCCTGCTTTGGACAAAATTATTATCGATCTCTAACATCAGGCCCTTGGGATCAGCCGACTACATGGGAATCTTCCCCGGATAACTCTACATGGTCACTGGCTATTTCAACTCCAACCAGCGCAGATAATACAATAACTATACAGAGTGGCCATACAGTTACGGTCTCATTACCTGTAACAGTTGATGAAGTCGTAATAAAAAATGGTGCGGTGCTGGAACATTTTGCCGGTGTTCTCACAGTTAATGATGGGCCTTTAATTGATATTGATATTAATAACGGTGGGGTATTACTCTTATCATCCGCAAGCACCAGCCCTTCTTTTGGGCCCGGTAACCCTGTTAATCCTGTCTAAGGCTGCCCGATTTTGCCTAAGTACGTATGACAAAAGCTTACGAACGGAATCCTTTTTCGCC